>JAMLGR010000008.1 GCA_023957775.1 Fimbriimonadaceae bacterium
AGCGTGCGCGCGACGCGGGTCGGACCCCGAAGGCCAAAGGCGCGGGACCCGCGCCGGTCGTCGCCGCCGTCTCCCCGGCGCTTGCGCTCTCCTCGGCCGAGAAGGCGGTCTTGCACGCCCTACTCGACGAGAGCCTGCGCGATCGCGCCTGGGAAGTCCTCCTCGAGGCGGATCTGTTCTTCACCCAAGTGGGCGATGCCACCGCGGCGGCGGTCCGCAACTCTTTCGGGTCGGGCGCGCCCCAGGGAGAGCCGGCGCTGTGGTTGGCCCAGATCGAACCCGAGAGCGCGGCCGACGTGCTGGTGGACATCGCCGAGCATGCGCTCGCACCTGCCAGCCTGGCCGTTCTGGAGGACGCCTATCAGGAGTTGCTCAAGCGTCGCCACGATCGAAGAATCCGGCAGATCATCGAAGGCGGCGAGACGGAGCGCTATCTCGAGGAGATACGCGATGGGGGGCGGATTTCGATCGCAAGGCAGCCCTCCTCCGAACCCGAAGATCCGTTTGCAACCTAGTATTTTTTTGGATTGGGCAAAACGTGTGTTAGAGTGAGAGGTGCGGCTTGGGGTAGGGCCGCGAAAACTCAATGCATTCGAACCAAACGGATTGTGTCGGTTCCTCCTTTGGCGTCGATGGGGGGCTCGGAGGGACGCTGGCCGCCCAGTTCCTCGACGCAGGGGGCCGGATCGTCGAAGACTCGTCCACCGAGGGCGCTTCGTCGCGGGACTTGCCCGATGCCGAGCCGGCTCCCGAGGAGATCGAGGAGCTCGAGCAGAAGGGTGCCGCCGAACTGGAGCCCGACACGCACGGGGTCGAGGACTCGGTGCGCATGTGGCTCAAGCGCATCGGCCGCATCTCGCTGCTCACCCCCGAGCAGGAAGTCGAGTTGGCGCGGCACGCCGAGGCGGGATGCCAAAAATGCAAGCGTGCGATGATCGAGGCGAACCTGCGGCTCGTCGTCAGCATCGCCAAGCGCTACCTGGGCCGCGGCCTTTCGATGCAGGATCTGATCCAAGAGGGCAACATGGGCCTGATCCGAGCGGTGGAGAAGTTCAACTACCGCAAGGGCTACCGCTTCAGCACCTACGCCACCTGGTGGATCCGGCAGGCGATCACCCGCGCGATCAGCGATCACGGGCGAACAATCCGCGTCCCGGTCCACACCCTCGAAGCCGTGAACCGGCTCGTTCGTTGCGCCGGGCAGCTCCAGCAACAACTGGGACGCGAGGCCACCGAAAACGAGATCGCCCAGGCACTCGGCATCAGCGCGGACAAGGTGCGCGACTTCCTGAGGGCCGTCGCCGAGCCGCTCTCGCTCGAAACGCCCGTCGGCGACAATGAGGATGCTTCCCTCGGCGAGTTTCTCGAGGAGAGGGGAACCGAGACGCCCCAGGACGCCGCGGCCCGCGCCATGCTGCGCCGCCGCATCGAAGACATCCTCTGCACGCTCAGCGAGCGCGAGCGCGAGGTGATCCTGCTTCGGTTTGGCCTCAACGGCGGCCGCGCGCACACGCTCGAAGAGGTCGCCCGGTGCTTCCAAGTCACGCGCGAGAGAATCCGCCAGATCGAGCAGAAGAGCCTCAAGAAGCTCAAACACCCTTCGCGGGCGAGGCGGCTGCTCGAAGTGATCGAGTGAGCGCGGGGAACCCGGTATCCTTCGTCTCTCGATGAGTTTCGTCCAAAGAACGCATTCCTGCGGCGCCCTGCGCCTGAGCGACGTCGGTTCGACGGTGGTCCTGAACGGTTGGGTGCACAAAGTGCGCGATCTGGGAGGGCTGTTCTTCGTCGACCTGCGCGACCGCTCGGGACTCGTGCAGTTGCTCCTCGATCCATCGCACTTTTCCAACCTGGGCGAGTTGAAGCCCGAGACGTGCCTCAGCGTGAGCGGGGAAGTCCGCGAGCGCTCGGCCGAAGCGAAGAACCCGCGGATGGGCACGGGCGAAATCGAGATCGTCGCCGCCGCGTACTCGATCCTCGGACCTTGCAAGACGTTGCCTTTCCCGCTGAGCGAAGAAGAGGAGATGCGGCAGGTCAACGAGGAGCTGCGCATCAAACACCGGTACCTCGACCTCCGCCGCCCGGCCATGGTGCGGCGCCTCTCGATCCGCGCCGCCGCGGTGCGCAAGATCCGCGCGTATCTCGACGAGCGGGGGTTCCTCGAAATTGAGACCCCCATCATCACGAAGAGCACCCCCGAAGGGGCGCGCGACTACCTCGTGCCCTACCGGCTCCAGCCCGGGGAGTTCTATGCGCTGCCCCAAAGCCCCCAACAGTACAAGCAGCTTCTGATGGTGGCGGGCCTCGAGCGCTATTACCAGATCGCCAAGTGCTTCCGCGACGAGAGCCAGCGGAGCGACCGGCAACCTGAATTCACCCAACTCGACCTTGAGATGTCGTTCGTGACGCAGGAGGACGTGCTGCAGCTTGCCGAGGGCCTCACCCGATCCGTCTGCAACGAGTTGATCGAAGGGTTCGCGCTCGACAAGGAGCCGGTCGCCGAGTTCGTAAGGCTCACCTACGACGAGGCGGTCCACCTGTACGGAACGGACAAACCGGACCTGCGCTTCGGATTGCCCCTCTTCGACATCACCGAAATCGCCGAGCGCTGCGGCTTCTCCGTGTTCGCGCGGACGGTGGAGGGAGGCGGGATGGTGCGCGGCATCCGCTATCCGGGCGGAGCGTCGCTCTCCCGCAAGGAGGTCGGCGTCCTGGAGGAGTTCGCCCGCGAATTCGGCGCGAAAGGCCTTGCCACCTTGGCGGTCGACGCCGAGCCTGGGGAAGATCCCGCCTATGTCGCGAAGGACGGCCGCGCGGTGCGGGGCTCGATCGCGAAGTTCTTCCAGCCCGAAGAGCTGGAGCGGATCCTGGCGGCGGCCGAAGCGGAACCGGGAGACCTGCTCTGCTTCGTGGCGGACCAGTACATGGCGGGAAACAACGTGCTCGCCAGGCTCCGCAACGAGATCGGCAAGCGCACGGGCTTGCGGGACAAGCGCAAGCTGTGCTTCGTTTGGGTGCTGGACTTCCCGCTCGTGGAGTGGAACGAGGAGGAGAAGCGCTGGGAGGCGGTGCACCACCTGTTCACCGGGCCCAAGGAGGAGGATCTCATCTACCTTGACTCCGACCCCGGACGCATCCGCGCCGACTGCTACGACATCGTGTGTAACGGCATGGAGTGGGCCTCGGGCTCGATCCGAATCCACCGCGCGGACATTCAGGCTCGGGTATGCACCCTGCTGGGCATCGACGAAGCCACGCAGCGGGAGCGGTTCGGGCACATGCTCGACGCGTTCGGTTACGGCGCTCCGCCGCACGGCGGCATCGCCCCGGGCATCGACCGCCTCGTGATGATCCTCACGGACGACGACAACATCCGCGAGGTCATGGCCTTCCCGAAAATCGGGAACGGCTACGACCCGATGATGGACGCCCCCAGCACGATCGACGAAGCCCAGTGGAAGGAGCTCGGCCTGAAGCTTCGGTAAGACCGTCGCCCAAGGGACGTCCCCGCGGGCGTGGCAATCCAAAGGACCCAAGGCCCAACCCCCAAGGCCTATAATCGGAGTTACCGATGGAACCCATCCGATACCGACCCGGTGAGGCGATCCGGTGGCTGGAAAGCGGTGCGAAGGACATTCGCAAAGAAGCCGCTCGAAAGGGGAAGAGCCTCGTGCGGCGCGAGGGCCAGCGCACGGTGGGCCGCGATCTGAAGGACGCGGCCGGGGCGCTGTTCGAAATGGGACGAAGCGCGCTCGCCGATCTTGCGCACCATCAGGCGCAGGCCACCGAGTACGTGCTGCACGAAAAGAAGTTCGAGGTTGTCAAACCGTCGGGATCGAAGAGCGTGGCGTACGACACGGTGAAGTCGATGAAGGTCCAGAACGACCGGGCGACGCTCGTTCTCGAGCAGGGCAGCGTGCACGTCAAGCCGCACGCCTACATCGTGGCGGGCCGCATCCGCGTCCCCGTGGGATGGACCCGCAACGGCATGGAAGTGCCCTACGAAACGCTCCTCGAAGAACTTGCGGCTCGGTGTCGGGTAAACATCGAACACTTGTGAGACCCTGGCTTTCCCCCGAACCCTCCGGATGGTGGAACGTGGTTGACGACGCCATCCAGGAAGATGTGGGATTCGGCGACGTCACCGCTCCGTGCATCGACCCCGATCAAACCAGCGAATGGTTCATCGAAGCGCAGGCGGATGGCGTCCTGTGCGGCATGGGCATCGTGGACCACCTTCTTGGCCCGACGGGCAACGACCCCGACGAGGCCGCAGTGACGATCTTGATGGCCGACGGCTCGGCGGTGAAGCGGGGAGACCGCGTGGCGCAGGGGCTGCAATCCACCCTGCGCGTGCTTTCGATGGAGCGAACCGCACTCAATTTCACCATGCACCTCAGCGGCGTGGCGACGCTCACGCGCGCCTTCGTGGAGCGCGTTCAGGGAACCGAGGCGCGCATTGCGGACACGCGCAAGACGCTTCCGGGGCTCCGCTCGCTGCAGAAGTACGCCGTGCGGTGCGGGGGCGGCTGCAACCACCGCATGGGCCTCTTCGACGGCGCGATGATCAAGGACAACCACATCCGCGCGTCCGGGGACATTGCCGAAGCGGTGCGCCGCGTGCGCGCCGTCGCCTCCCACATGACCAAGATCGAGGTCGAGTGCGAATCGATCGAGCAGGTGGAGGAGGCCGTGGACGCGGGTGCGGACATCGTGCTGCTCGACAACATGGATCCGTTCATGATGCGCGAGGCCGTGACGAAGTTCGCCGGGGCGTGCGTGTTCGAAGCCAGCGGCGGCATCACGCTCGACACGGTGAAGGGCGTGGCGAAGACGGGCGTCGATTACATCTCCGTCGGTGCGCTCACCCACTCGGCGCCGGCGCTGCCCTTCCATCTGGAGTTGTCGTGAAGAACCCTCTGGACGACGGCCCGTTCCTGGTGCTGGACGAGGTGGAATCGACGCAGACCGTCGTCGCCGATGCCCTGAGGACGGGGGAACCGGTCGGCGCGGTGCTCGCGCTGCATCAAACGCGCGGCCGAGGACGGTTCGATCGGGAGTGGATCAGCGAGCCCGGGGCGTCCCTCAACCTCTCGCTGGCGATGGCCGCGTACTCCGACCACGGCGAACCGTGGTTGGTGGGCATGGCCGTGGCGGTCGCGGTGGCGGGCGCGTTGCACTCCGAGCTCAGGTGGCCCAACGATCTGGTGCTTCAGGGGAGCAAGCTTGGCGGCATTCTTGTCGAGATCGTCGAGGACTCCCGGGGCCGACGGGTTCCCGTCGTCGGCATCGGCGTGAACCTCAACCAGACGACGTTCCCCGAACCGCTCGCAAAGATCGCGACCAGTTTGGCTCTCCACCGCGAAGGCCCCTTCGTTCCCGAAGAGGTGGCCCGGGCGATCCTGGGTCGCTTCGCCGAGACTCCCGAGCCGGAGAGCTGGCAGTCCTTGGAGGCGATCTGGGGGCTCTTCGACGACACCCCCGGAAAGCACTACCGCCTCACCGATGGGCGCGAAGCCGTCGCGTTGGGCATCGGGCCCCACGGGGAGCTTCTCTGTTCGGTCGCCGGCGAGTCGATGACGGTCCTCGCGGCCGACGCGATCTTCGGCTAGCCCTTACGGGACCGGGACCTCCTCGTTGTGCTTGGCGGCCCACTCCGCGAACGATTGCAGCTTCGGATTCAGCTCTCGCGCCCGCTCCACGCTTCGGGCTGCCCGGAAATCGTCGTTGAAGTCCCGTTTGAACTGGAACATGTTCCCCAGGTCGTCGGCACCCGGGAATCCGAGCCCTCGATAATCGGTGGCGCTGATCGCATGGAAGCCGATGTGTTCGCCCATGGCGCGGCTTAGGGACTCCGCGATCTCCGGCCCCGAGAGGTGATCTCCTGCAATGCCGATCGTTTGGCCGATGAGCTTTGGGCCCTCCTTGAACACCCCGTAGGCGCAGCGGCCGATGTCCTCCGCGGCGATGCCCGGCAGCTTCTTGTCATCCATCGGGAACGCAATGGCGAGTTTGCCGTCGGGACCGCGCTGAGGTCCCATGCCGGAGTGGATGAAATTGTCCCAGTAGAACGAAGTGAGCAAGAACGTGGTCGGCACGCCCAGTTCCCGAAAGATCGCATCGGACTCGCCCTTCGCGTCGAAATGCGGCACCTTGTACTTGTCCATCAACGTCGGCATCTGGTCGCTGTCGAGCGGCACCCACTTGCGGGTGTCCTCAAGCGTGGACCATACGAAGTGCTGGATGCCGGAGGCCTTGGCCGCAACGGCAAGGTTCCGTGCTTGGCTCAACTCCTTCTCCGGAGAGAAGTGCTCCCAGAAATTGGTGACTCCATAAGCGCCGTAAGCGCCCGAAAACGCCCGTTTTAGGCTCTCGACGTCGTCGAGATCGGCCGCAACGACCTCCACGCCATTCGCGGTCAGCTCCTTGGCTTTGGCGGATTCGGGATTGCGGGTGATGGCGCGCGCGACGAAGGGGCCCTCGGGGTCTTCGAGGAGTGCGGCGACGAGCCCGCCTCCCTGCGTCCCGGTGGCGCCGATCACAGCGATGACTTTCTTGTCGGACATGGTTCGGTGGCTCCTTGGCACTGGTGCATGGACCAGGCCTCAATACGCTGCTACGTCCGGGCGCGCTGAGACATCACTTCGGCGCCCCCTCGTCGGCGCGCGCCCTGTCCAAAGCGTCGCTGAGACGACGGATCTCCTCAAAGCACGCATTGAACTCCTTCAACGCCGCCGCGCGCTCTTCGCCCGCGGTGGACTTCACGCGCTGCTCCAACTCGTTCATGCGGCCCTTGAGCGAGGTCATTCGGGCGAGCGTCTCGCGTTCCAGGCGCATTAGCGCGGGAGAGGGCACCCAGGCCTTCTCCTTTGTGGACCGATAGGGCATGGCCGAGACTTCTCCGTCTGCAAACGTCGGAGGATCCGACGGCCTGGTAGAGAGGGCCAACGCGCCGAGGGGAACGACCGCGAGGACAAGGACGAGGGCGGCGGCGACCCCTTTGCCCGGTGGCGGAAAGGGCGCGGCCAACTCCGGCGAATCGGGTTCGATCTCGAGCTGCTCGTAGACGTCGGGGTCCACTTCGACCCCCGCGCGGCTCAAGCGCCCCACCAACTGGGGGGCGCCCAAGAGAGCGGTCAGGCCGAAGCTGAACACCCGGCCGTCTCTCAGCACGACGTGCAGCGCGGTTTCGCCCTCCGAAGCGAGGAGCGCGGGGCCCATCGCCCGCCAACTGAAGAGGGAGAGGAAGATCAGCGCTCGCTTGACTTTCGAGCGGTCGATCCAGGACGTTTGGATCCGCTCGATCTCCCCCGGGCCGACCGTGGCGGTTCGGCCCAGATCTCTCAAGATCAGCCGGCCATCCAACCACTCCGCGGAGGTGGCGGTGTAGCGCGCGGCGAACGGCCAGATCACGGCCATGATCGCGGCCATCAACCACATCCCAAGCGTCAGGAAGACCCAGCCGGGGGAAAACAACCCCGCTCCGTAGCCGTTGGCGTCGATGATGAAGGCCGGGAGCACGAAGAAGATTCCACCCATGAACGCGGCCATCATGTCGGGGATCACGGCCGAGCGTGCCCGCGAGTACCGCATCGACTCGCCGGCCAGCTTCGGCCAGGGCAGGAGGGCATAGACGAGCAAGGTCGCGGCGAGGAGGCCGAATCCCCAAGTTCGATTCGGATAGAGCAGGGAAAGCGGCGCCGTCCCGAGCGCGTCCCCGGTCTCGACCTTGGTGACGGCGAGGTACTGCGTTCCGTCCGCTCCCGACACTTGGACGTAGCGGAACATCGCCTCGCCTGCAAACACCGGCGCCAACTCTGGCAGCGGGCCCTCGTCGGGACGGAAGAAGAGCTCCTCATCGGCAAAGGAGCGACCCATCCGCGCCCTCCACGCCGGGCTGGGAGGGCTCCCGGAGACCGTTTCCGCGACGGCGTCGAAGAACCCTTGCCACGCGGGCGATGTCACTCGGGTCGTGCGCCCCTCGGTTTGTTTGACGATCAGCTCTTGAAGGGAGCCCCGGGTTTCCGGGGCCAGGTCGATGCCCTGCAAGTCTTCATCGGGGACGAGGCCGGCCATCGTCTCCTTGACGCCCTCGCCCCGTCTTTGAATCCGGTCGCGCTCGGCGTTCCAATCGGTCGGGCGGACCCTGTAAAGGACGGGCGGCGTTTGGACGATCAGCCAGAGGCCGAGGAAGGTGCCGACGGCCAAGGCCAGGCGGCGTAAGATTTCAATCATCAGTTGTCCGAGCCGAGGACCCGGGTGGCTTCCGCTTCTTCGGTCGTTCCGTCCGGCATCTCGGCCTTGAGCTTCAGGGTGGTGAAGCCCTCAAGTTCCGCGGTGATGTCCACCCACTTCGATTTGTCCGCGGGGTTGGTGACCCGTGCCTTGAAAACGCGTCCCCCTTCGGGCTTCAGCACGATGTCGAAGGGGAGTTTTTCGGGGCCGTCCTGGACCAGTTTTGCACCTCCATCGGCCGCCTCGAAAGAGAACTTCTCGGTCGTGAGGTCCGATTTGCCGCCCTCGACTTTCCAGGTGCCCACCAAGGCCGCCGGATTCGAGAGCACCACGTTGTTCCACACGTAGTACGCCCCAACGGCGAGCAGCGCCAGGAGCACCACCAGCACGATGCATCCGGTCCGGCAGCCCTTGCCCTTCGGGCGGGCCGACGGCGGATGGCTCGGTCCCGCCGGGGCGGGGGGCCGGTAGGCGGACGGAGGGGGCGCTTGCGTTTGGAACGCGGGCGCGGGTCGGGGCGCCGCTGCCGCTGGCGGGGCCGGAGCGGCTTGGGGTGTGGGAGATGGCGCAGCGGCGGTTTGCCGTGCGGGCTCCTGCGGCGCGGCAGCCCCTTGTTGGGGCGCCCCGCAGGATCCGCAGAACTTGGCCGCGGGCTTCAGCGGAGTGCCACACGCGCTGCAGAAACGCTTCGCCGGTTCCGTCGGTGCGGGCGCGGGCGGGGGTGGTGTCTCGAGCTTCGCCCCGCAACGGTCGCAGAACTTGGCGTTCTCAAGGTTCTGGGCGCCGCATTTCGCACACGTCATAGTACGAGACCTCCCCAACCGCCCGCGGTGCCGAGCACGATCGGCGCCAACAACCGAACGGCGACGATGCCGCAGACGATCCCCACGACCATCAGGAGGGCCGCCTTGCCTCCGGGCACTCCGGCGCCGTCCTTGATGGCGACGGTCATGGTCACCAGCCTCCAAAGGGTGAAGAACGGGCCCACCACGGGCACGATGCCGAGTACCCCGACGGACTGTGCGTACGCGAGAGAGCGGCCCAGCGCGAGGGCATCCTGTTTCTTCCCAACCACGTATGGGGCGAGCAGGGCCGCACCGACCACGAACGCCACGAAGAAGATGGCCTGCACGGCCAAAAGGGTCAGCAAGAACATGAGGTTCAGCGAGCTGAGAATGGCGAGGAACGAAGTCCCGCAGGCGACGCACGCCAGCGAGGCGGCGGCCACCGCGGCGGCTTCCGTGGTGCGGGAGGCGTTAGCGGCCGCCTCGCGGTAGACGTCGGCGTCGAGCAAGGCCGCCCGAAGCATGCGGTGGACCGTCGCCCCGAAAGCGGTGGAGGGTTTGAGCACCTTGCCCAGGTTCACGCTGAGCGTGTCGCCGAGGCCCATCAGCGAGCGCTGGAGCTCCCACAGGGGCACGGTGCCCGCCGCAGCCACGGCGGCCCGAGGGGCAGGGGAGGCGGCCGCCACGCTTGCAACGGCGCCGCGCGGCGGCAACAGATACTTGGGAACACCTGGGGCGGGTACGGCCTGGACTTGGGGTGCGGGTCGTGGGGTTGGGGTCGAAGTCCCCATCGCAGCTCCACAGGAGCCGCAGAACTTCGCCCCTTCGCGAACTTCAGACTTGCAGGTCGGACAGGTTCTCACCGCCGATGCCTCCTCCACCCTTGGTATACCTCAGCGGTTGAGGTCCACGACCGTGCCGCCCCAGCGTTCGGCTTCCTGGGACTCGTGGACGGCGGCGACGACGGTCGCGCCGCATGTGGCGGCCTCCTCGTCGATCAACTCCCAGACCGCTTCGATCGGACCGTGCCCAAGATGCGCAAACGGCTCGTCGAGCAGGAGGATCGGCTTGCGCGGAGCCAGGGCCCGCACCAACGCCGCACGGCGGGCCTGGCCCCCGGAGACCTCGTGTGGAAAGCGATCGGCGAGCTCGCCGAGACCCACACGGGCGAGCAGGGCGCGCACGCGGGGCTCGTCCGGCTCTTCCATCGCGAAGAGCGCGTTTTGCAGCACAGTCATGTGCGGCCAAAGGGCCGGCGCCTGGAACAGGAACCCGATTCCACGGGCGTGGGGGGGAACGCCTTGCATGTTGTTCCCATCGATCCACAAGCTCCCCGAATCGGGAAGTTCCAAACCGGCGATCAGCCGGAGCAGCGTGGTCTTGCCCGTGCCGGATTGCCCGAGCAGCACGCCGCGTTTCCCTGTCTCGAAGCGGAACGTGAGTTCCCGAAGAACTGGCACCGTCCCAAACGCCTTGCTCAGGCCTTTCCCCTCGATCATCCTACGCGCCTCCGGGCGAAGCTCGCAGTCGCCGCCGCCACGACGACGGCGGGCAGGGCCGCAAGCAGCAGGGCGAGCGCCGCGACGTCCTCGGAGGCCCCGTAGTGAAGCAGGTTGTAGAGGCGGATGCTGAGCGTCGACTGTCCTGGCGGAACCACGAGCAGCGACGCTCCAAGCTCGCCAAGACCCATCGCAAAGCACAGAGCGAAGGCTGCCGCAAGCCCGCTCGCCAACAGGGGCAGCCCAAGGCCCCTCGCCCGACGGAGCGGGGTCGCGAAGACCCGTCCCGCATCGAGCACCAAGGGGTCGATTCTCGCCCACTGAAGCGCGAGCACCGCTGCGGCGAAGGGGCCGAAGCGAACGGCGATGGCCAGCGCCGGATCGATGCCTGCCGCCCCAAGGGCACCCACGCGCGCCAGCCCCATCCCGACCAGTGCGGGCGGCATCGCCACCGGGGCCAGCACCAACGCCCAGGCGAGCGGCCCGCCCCGGTGCGCCAGGAAGGGTGCGGTCGCCGCGCCGATTATCAAGGCGAGCAGCGCGCCCACCGTCGAGAAACGAAGGGTCGCCCACAACTCATCCACAGAGCCGGCGGCTGCCGCTGCGGCCTCGCTGAGGGAGCGCGACTGCAACACCAGGATCAGCAGCGCCGAGAGGAACGCCAGGCCCGCGACGGAGACGCCGGCCCGCCCGAGAAGCTCGATCGGGCCCGGCAACGCCGGCGGCTGGGCGCGCCGGGGAGTGCGGGATGCCACAAGGCTCGACGTCCAACGCCCGGCGATCCAGGCCAAGGGAAGCGCCAGGACGAACAGGGGCCAGGAAGCCGAGACCGCGTCCTCGCCCGCGCTGAACATCGCGAAGATCTCGAGCGCGTAGGGGTTGGCGCCGAAGAGGGAGGGCACCGTGAAGTCGCCCAGCGCCACCAAGGCCGCAAGGCTCCCGGCCGCGGCCAACGCGGGCCAGACGGACGGCACCAGGACTCGCCAGAAGAGAGGCTGGACGGAGCGTGCCACCCGCGCGGCGTCCAACGCCTCCCCGTCCAGCCGTTCGAAGGAGAGCGCCAGGACTCCCACCGCCAATGGCAAGAGCACGAGGGTTTGGACGAGGGTGGCCGGAGCCCAACCCTGGGTCCACCACTGTCCGAAGCCCCCTGAGATGCCCATCCAACTCGTCGCGACCACCGTCGCGGGCAGCGCCATCAGCGCCGCGAGCAAGGCCTGAACCCACGGGCGGCGAGTCGCGCCGATGCGCCAGAGGCGCAGCGCAACGAGCAGACCGAGGCTCGAGGCGAGTACGCCGACCGAGGTCGCGTAGGCCAGGGATTCAAGGAGCAGACCGAGCTGGCGAGCGCTCAACATCCCGGCTCCGGAAGGCCCGCCAGAACCCGCCAGCACGAGCGCCACGAGGGGGCTCCAAAGCAAGGCGAGACCAAAGCCGAACGGCAAGTTCCTCACGCCGCCTCCAGTGTAATGCGCCTATCGCAGGAATCGCTCGCGCAGCGTCGCGCTCGTGCGCTGGAGGTGGTCGGCGATCGTCGCGAGATCCACGTCGTACAGATCGGGTTGGGGGAGTTTCAGGCAAGGCTCGGGCGAACCCTCGTGCAGCCGCAATTGGCAGAACCCGGCTTCCACCAACATCGCCTCGGTCTTCGGGCCGAGCAGGAAGTCGACGAGTTTTCGAGCGGCCTCTTGGTGGGGCGCGCCCTTGACGATCGCCACCGTCGCGGGGATCATCAACGTCTGCCTGGGCAGGAACACGTGGACCTTTGCGCCTTTCCGCACGGCCCCGCAGGCGTCGTCGGAGTCCGTCAGTCCGAGGGTGGCCTGTCCTGCCACCACGAGATCGCGGACGACCGAGTTGCCCGGGACGACCCGAATCCCCTTCTTCTCCAGGGCGTCGTAGTAGCGCCGAGTCCCCTCCTCGCCGAGGATCGCATCCAGGGCCGCCGCTTGAAAACTCGCGGTTCCGAACAGAGGGTTGCTGACCGCCATGCGTTCCCCGGGGAGGTCGAGATCGGGCATCTCGTCGATCCCAATGGGCCTTGGCTCGAAACCGGAGCCGCTGATCCAGACCCGGAGTCGAGGAGTGAGCCCGGTCCATTCCGAGTCCTCGTCGCGCAGCGCCTCGGGGAACTTCGCCGCCGCCTTCGAGGAGTAGGGCTGGAGCAAGCCCTTCGCCTTGAGGCGCGCGGTTTGGGCGAACTCGCCGTTCCAGAAGACGTCGGCGGCGGGCCGGCCCGCTTCGGCCTCGATCCTCGTGGCGAGGCCGGCCGCCTTCGTCGCCTCGACGTCGAACACCGGCTTGACGCGAATGCCGGTTTCGTCCTCGAACGCTTTCAGCACGGGTTCGGCGAAGACCTGGTCGACGGACGTGTAGACGACCACCTCCTCCGTGGGGGTGGAGCCAGTCCGACACCCAGTTGCGGCAAGCGCCATGAGGGCAAAAACGGGGGCAAGCAACAGTGCATGCCGCACGGGTACTGTAGGGGCGAGCATCGACTTGATTCTAGTCGAACAAGGGGAGCGCCGGGCATCTTGGCGATTCCGGCGTGGCCTCGAGGGAGGGCACGTGGGAGCGAAATTCTGCGAGGGATGTGGAGCCGGATTGAATCCGGGCGACACCTTCTGCAGCGAGTGCGGGCAACGCGTGAGCGCGGATCCCCCCGCGCCTCCGACGCCGTCTGCTGCTTCCTCGGCTCCTCCGTCGCCCTTCGCTTCACCAGCGCCACCGGCGCCCCAGCCGCCTGCGCACGCGGTCGCACCGCCTCCTCAAAGCTCGGCGGCGCCCCCATCCGCGGTGCCTGGTCCGGCCGGGCCCGCACCGAGATCGGGCCGTAGCCCGGTCCTCGTTGGCGTGCTTGCGGCGGTGGTCGTCGCGGCGGCAGGGGGTGGTTGGTGGTTCATGAACCAGCCCAAGGACGATCCTGCCGCCGCGGAAACGCCCGTTGCACCCGAAAAGCCGTCCGACCCGGCGCCGAAGCCCGCCCCGGGCAAACCGCCGGCCAAGACGCCCGCCAAACCGCCTGTCACTCCGCCCAAGGTGCCGGCGAACCCCAAAACCCCGCCCGCCACTCCGCCCAAAACCCCTCCGAAATCAACCCCTGCGATTCCCCCAAAGGCTCCCCCGGTCACCACCCCACCCGAAACTCCGCCGGAGGCCCCGCCGACGGCGAACGGCGATGCGTTCCTGGGCCAGTGGCTGCCCGATGACGGCTCGAAGGTGGACCCCTCCACCGACCTGCTGCGCATCGTGCGGCGGGGCAACCGACTGGTCGGCCAAATTCCCGACCCCGAGGAGGGGTATCTGGACCTCCGTGCCACCTCGGCTTCCAAGCTGGCCGGGTCGTTCATCGGAAGCGATGGAACCCGGATGCCGGTGACCATGGAGTTGCTGTCCAAGACCCGGTTGATGATGACCGTCGTGACGCCGGACGGCAGCGTCGAGACCGTCCCGCTCCGACGCGTCGGAAAGGTCCCATGAGATGAAGCAGCCCCCGCGCGCCTGGGACTCCACCCCCGGGCCCGGCCAGAACCGGGACCTCAGGCCGCGCCTTTGGCACGCGACCAAGAGGAACGCGCCGCTGCTGATCGTCCTCGTCGCCCTTGCGGCGGTGGGGAGCCTGGCGAACCGGCGCGCGCCCGAATCTCCGCGCGTGCCGTTGCCGCACGGGTGGGCGTTTGCGCCCGAGCCGGGTGCCAGCCTGTGCCTGGCCGTTCAAGACGACGTGGTCTGGGTGGGGGGCAAGTCGGGGCTGTTTCGAATTGACCGTGCCACAGGGAGGTCGTTGGGCCGAGTGGATCTCGGGCTTCCGGCGATCCATGTCCGGAGTCTCGCGGTCGACCAGGAGGGAGCGCTCTGGATTGGGCACGTGGACGGGCTGATCCGCTTGGCGAACGGCCGCAGGGACTCGTTCGGCGAGCGCGACGGCCTGCCGAACAAGCGGGTGAACGCCTTGCTCGCGACCGGAGGGCAACTCTACGTGGGCACCGGGGCGGGTCTGGTGGAGTTCGCCAACGGCACGTTCCGACCGCTCCCGTGGGCGGGACGGTTGCCCTCGCCGATCGTGAACGTCCTGTTCCAATCCTCGGACGGAGCGCTGTGGGTCGGTTCGAGCTCCGACCCAAAGGGCGGCGTGGCCCGGATTGTCCGTGGCGAGGTGGAGACCCTGACGGTGGGTCAGGGGCTCCCGCACCCGTACGTCCAGTCCTTCGTCGAGCCGGAGCCGGGCTGGGTTTGGGTGGCCACGGGCCAGCTCGAGAAGGGAGGCGCGGCTTTGCTTCCGTGTTCGGGGCCGCTTGTCGCCAAGGCCGTTCTCCACAAGAGCGATGGGCTCGCGGGCGCCAAGGTCCGCTCGCTCGGCGTCGATGCGGAGGGCCGCGTCTGGTTCGGCTCGGAGAGCGACGGGCTGGCGATCCGGGGTCGTGGGGGAGCGACCCTCGTCCGAACCATAAGCGACGGGCTCCCTCACAACGAGATCACGTCGATCCAGCGGGATTCGGACGGGACCATGTGGCTGACGACGCTCAAGGGCCCGGTCCGGATTTCGAAGGAGGCCTTGCCCCATGGCTAATGCATTTCGCGAAGCCGAAAAGCACCTGGCCCACCTCGAACGGGAGCACGCCGCGGGGAGGCTGGATGCCGCCGCCTTCCAGGCGTCGCTTGGCGCGCTGAGAGCCACCGATTCCGCAGGCGCGACGTGGCAGCTCGGCGCGGACGGCACGTGGCTCCGATGGGACGGAGCCCAGTGGGTGGCCGGCGATCCCCACGGCGACGCGTTTGACGATCTCGCCGCCCGATTCAGGTTCCTGAGAGCCCAGCGAGACGGGGGCCAGATCGACGACGCGGCGTACGCCGCGGCGGCGGGTGCGTTGCGCGTGCGCGAGGCGGATGGCAGCGAGTGGAGCGTCCACCCCGATTCGGGCGCCTGGCTTCGTTGGAACGGCAAGGCCTGGCAGGAGGCCGAGCCCCCGCGTCGCGGCGCCGACGGCCGGCCCGCGGTGCGCCCATCGGCCTTCACCGAGTTCGAAGAGCTGTACCGTGGGATTCTCGAGCAGCACCAGAAGGGCGCGATGGGCGCCGAGGAGTTCGAGGATCGGGTCGCCAAACTGCGCTTGGTGGACGAGCAGGGGGCGTGGTGGCAACTCTCGCCCGAAACCGGCGGCTGGCTGCGATGGGACGGCGGCCAATGGGCGCCTGCGGAGCCGCCCCGGGAGACGACCTCCACCGTCGGGCCCGCGCGCAAGTTCGCCCAGACCGTCGCGGAAAGCACGCGCGAAGAGCTGAAGTCTACGGCGAAGTCGCTTCCGCGGATGATCTTCCGCATCGTGCTGTCCAGGGCGATCATGTTTGCGGTGTCGTACTTCGCCGCGACGTACCTGCACGCGTACTGGACGGGTTACGAGAACAACGGCATCCGGGACGACGGCGGCCCGTGGTCGCCTTGGCTGTTCCTCACGCAGAGCAAGCACGGGAACTCCTACGCGTACATCTGGGGCATGGGCGGCATGCTGCTCGGGTCGTTCGTCCAGGGAGCGATCAGTCGCGGGCCGCTGAAGGGGGTGATCGGGACCCTGCGCTCGCCGTTCGCCTTGATTTCTCGGCTGAAGTCCACGGGCAAGCTCGGATGGGGGGCGATGGCGCTCGGCGCGGGGGCCGCGCTCCTGGTCGGCAGCCGATTGGCGGTCAACCCTCAGGCGAACCTGATGATGGCGGTCGGGTTCCTCTTCATGGGGGCGGGGAAGCCGGGATACTACGTGGCCCGCTTCCTGTACGGGATTGTCCGGCGGGTGGCCGCGCCCTCGGTGGCGGGCCTGAAGGGCAAGGTGCCGGTCGATCTGCGCGTGGTGCAGATGGCGATGGTGGGCGTGTCGCCAGGCTTCTACCTTGCGAGCAGAATTCCCGCAGACAAGCTCCTGATCTTTGGGGCGGCCCTTGCGGCGGTCGGGGTCTGGGTCACGTTTGTGGCCGGCAAACCGCGGCTCTCCCAGGGCACGGCCGCGACGATGCTTCTCGGCGGCGTGTTCGGGCTTTTCGTGATGATCGTGATCGACTGGCTCCACCCCCTGGTGGCGCACGCGGACGATGCCGGTAAAGACGAGTTCTCGGGCAACCCGGACGACTACTGGAAGACCGAGGGAGGACGGCTCCTCGAGCACAGCAAGCCCGCGGGAGAGGCGGCCGCCGTCGGGTCCGCGCTGGGCACCGACGACACGGACGAGGAGGGAGAGGAGGACGAGTACTCGTACAGCCTGACCCTCGATCCCTACACGATGACGATGACCGAGTCCGGCGAGGACGTGGTGCGCGCCCACGTCAACGTGTCTGGCCCCGATCCGGACGAGTGTTCCAACCAGGAAATGTCCATGAACGCGGCGATCGAGATGCTCGTCACGGGCAACATCGTCGACTGGTTCACCTCCACGGTCGAGGCCGACTCCTCGGGCGCGACCTGCAGGTTCTACGTCGAAGTACCCGAGGACCCGTCGGAACGGCGGGGCCCGAACATCGCCTACATCACGGCCAGCGTCCAAAGTCCGCGCGGCACGATCACCGCACGGTGCCGCATCAACATGGAGGTCGAGGGCGACTACGCGATCTCGATGGACAACGAGGTCCAGGTCAAGGCCAACGAGTCCAACGGCGCCCTTTACGCGTTCGTGGAGTGCAACGATCCTGCGCTCGACCCCGCGGCGCAGTTGGAGAAGACCCGACAGCTCGCGCCCAACATCCGGTTCGTCGTCACGGGCGAACAGGCGACGTGGGTGGGAGGACCCGGCGAGATCGAGGGGTACGTGACGGGCGACGGCAAGGAGATCCCCATCGCGCCCCTCGTGCCTTTGGAGGACGTGGGCGCCTCGCCACCCTTCTCGGCCGAAGTGGAGGTTTCGTGCGAGGTGCCCCTCGTGGGTGTGCTGAGCAAGGGCGGCCGCATCGTCATCGATCCGCCGGATTGGTTCATCGAGATGGTGCCGATCAAAGACACCCTGGTGTGCGACTTCAAGGACGCGGCGCAGTTCAAGGTGCGGGTCATCCCCATGGACTCTTCCAAGATGAGTTTGTATGGGGGC
Source organism: Fimbriimonadaceae bacterium (assembly GCA_023957775.1). Lineage (NCBI taxonomy): Bacteria > Bacillati > Armatimonadota > Fimbriimonadia > Fimbriimonadales > Fimbriimonadaceae > Fimbriimonadaceae bacterium. The sequence goes on from JAMLGR010000008.1 coordinate 17,584, forward strand.
GAGGGGGGCAACCAGCTCAACCAGTACCTGCAAGTGCGCGCGGAAGGCAGCAACGCCCAGTACGCGACGATCGAGGAGGCCGAGAGCGACGGCGAGTTCCGGACGTACAACGTCAAGATGTCGGAGAGCGCGGCTGGGGCGACGTTGAACGACCCCACCCTTCAGATCGTGGCCGAAGCGACCCTCACGGGTTCGACCTTGACCCAGAACCTGACGATCAACCTGAGCGGGAAGGCCTCGCTCGAGGTCGAGGAGCAGTCCGTCGGCCTGCGCGCGGGTGGGGCGCCGGTCGCAGTTCACGCGAAGATCAAGGACGGTGGAGACCTCGAGTGGGGCCTCAAGGTCGAGATCACGGGTATCGGGGAGGTCGAGCCGGAAGGTCCACCCGAGGTGACGGGCAAGAACGCGTTCACGCTGACGCTCCGCGGCAGCGAACTGGGGGTCGGGGATCTGCGCCCACGCAAGGGGACTCTCACCCTGACCGGCACCGCGACCACTCCCGAGGGCGAGGAGATCACCACGGACCCCGTGGATGTGGCGCTGACCCTGGGCATGATCGGTCTGAGCGTGACGCCGGCGACCATCACCCTGCCGCTCGATCCCGACACGCAGCCTGCCACCGAGTTTCGCGTCCGGGTGTTGGACTACGACGAGGAAGCGAAGACCTTCGTCGGCAACCCCGACGCGCTTCAAAACCTGGAGATGGAGCCGTGGGAGGACGGCGACGCGCAGGGAGGGGCGAACACGTTCGTCGGCGCGCAGGTCGAGCTTGCGTTCGTGCGCCACGAGGGGACCGGCCCCGACGGGGCGGCGGTTTGGTCCGTGAAGCAGGCGATCATGATTCCAGCCGCGGAGCCGCTGGACGCCTACCGCACGCTCCGTGCGGCGTGCGGGCCCTCCGACCTCGCCGCATTGTTCGAGGTGAGGCAGAAGTTCGTGGCGCCGGTCGATCCCGCTTCGGCCGAGGCGGAGCTGATTCGGACCGAGCAAGAGAACTGCCGGAAGATCCTCAAGTACCTGCCCGAGGGAGATCTTCGGACCCGGTTCGAGCAGATGATCGAGCGGGACGCCAAGGCCTTGGGGGCCGAGGGGCTTTACCACCTCCGACACCAGATCTGGGACGCCGCGCGCGCGGCGCTGGCGCTCGAAGCGGAAAGCTACTTGGCCAGCGCTCGGGTGTATCAAGCGGTCGAGACGTCGCTTGATTGGGTGAACTACCTCTGCGGCCTGATCGTGCAGGGGATGTCGTCGGTGCTGGTCCCGTTCCCCGGCGACTTCGCCGTGGGCATCCTCTACCAAGCGATCCCCGACCTGGTGAACGCGGTCTTCGCTGGCAAGTCCGCGGAGAAGTGGGCCCACGAATGGATGGAGGGAATGATCGCGGGGGCGCCGGGCATGGCTCTCGACGTGGGGCTCGGCCAGGTCGCGAACCTCGAAAAGCTGTTCATGAAGGGCATGCTCGAGTACGGCGAGCCCCGCAAGGCCGCGGGCATGGCGTGCCTCATCTACTGGGAGGTCCGGTTCCTTCGCTACCAGGTCACCACCAAGCCCAACGGCGATCCGTTCTCGCTGAAGGAATCCGTGCTGAACGGATTGCGCGACCTGGCCGAAGAGATCATCACGACGGGCATCGGGCACAAGACGAAGGCCGCGATGGGCGGCGATCTTCCGGCCCACGCCCGGAGCGATGGAGACGACGATCCCGACTCGACGAAGTATCGGCCCAGCGACGATCCGCCCGACCTCGCGGGCATGCCGGACGCGAACGTTCGAGCCGCGCAGGAGATCGCGGCCAAACACGGTGTCGACATCTACCTTCGCCCGACGAACCCGGCGGCGAAGGCGCTGCTCGAGGCGGGGGCCCATCCCAAGCCCGAGAAGATCAAGATGAAGACGATCAACGAGCTTGACATTCAGCTCGGCCGCAATCCGGCCGACCTCGGCAAGGCGGGCTACTTCGACCCAGGGGGCAAACCGGCCCGAGGCGACCTGTCCAGTTCGCAGTACAACGATCTTCTCGAACGGTGGAAGCAGCGCAAGGCGGAGTTCAACAACTACCAGTCGGAGATTGCAGACCTCAAGTCCAAGGGCTACACCGTCGACGATAAGGGAGTGCTTCTGCACCCGGACGGCAAGCCGTTCACCGGCGACCACGACGTGTTCGACGTTAGGTCGAAAGACGGCGGGCCGATTCCGAAAGACAAGTACGATGCGGTGATGGCCGATCTCAAGAAGCCGCCGTTCAACGCCCAACACGACGGCCATCGGCAGTGGGACTACAGCAACCTGAGCCGGGAGCCCGGCCCCGACGGAGCCGCGTCCAAGTGGGAGAAGGCCAATACCGTGGACACGAAGATCCTCGATTCCCATGCGACCACCCGGTCCGACGGCAAGCCGGGCGAGTCCTTGATCCGCATCCGTTCGGACGGCAACATCGACTCGCAGAACTACAACCAGTGGGCGCGGCCCGACACCTTCAACGCAAGCCAGCAGGCGGGGCAGTCGGCGACGGCGTCGTCGCGGCATCAAGCGGAGGAGGGAGACCAGTGAGATTGCGCGACTCCAATCCGAAAGCCTACGACGCCTCGGCGCGACGCACGCTTCTGGACGCCTACTTCGAGGCCCTCGAGCGGATGCGCTCGGAGCAGGAGACGTCGGACGCGAAACCGGAGACGGTGGCCGAGTTGGGAGCGCTTTGGGACCGGTACGTCGAAGGCACGCCTCGTCCCATGCTCTCGCGCTGTCCCTTCTCGAAAGAGGCCGTGCATCACTCGATCGACCCGTACGGCCTCGACGGCCTGTGGTGGGCGTTCGACTCCCCTGCGCGGCCGATCGAGACGTTGCCCCCGACGTTCTTCGCACTCACGGGAGCCGTGAAGCTGGGTTCCGATCGCGAGGCGATTCCCCTCCTGTGCAAGCCGGGCCCCGAAGTGCCGTTCGTGGTGCCGCGCGTGTTGCGCCACACGGCGGTGCGCGCGGTGGTCACCTCGCTTCCGATCGGTGCCCACACGGGTTTCCCGATCTTCTACTTCGCGAACCCCATCCCTTGGGATCTCGAGCGGGTGGACACGTGGGGCACGGGGCTGTACCGTTTCGAGACCCTCGAGGGACGCAACGCGTGGCACTCGAGCGGTTGGGAGCCAGAGGATTTCGACTTCGACCTCGCGCGTTGGATGAGGGCGGGAAAGCTGTTCTGGATCGATCCCGACGATCCCGACGGCGGTTTGCGTGGGGATCCCGACGGTTGCCCGTTCTTGGACGTGCAGGGCCGTCGTCTGCCGATGAACCTGCAGGGAACCCAGGTGTGGGACGGGGTCATCTTCTCGGAGCAGGAGTTGGAGGATGCGTTGGCCGCCACCGCGAGGGCCGATGTGCAGGCGGAGTTGGGGGCGCAGACCACCGGGAAGCCCGCCGACGAGACAGGACAGTCGGCGGCAAGCGGGACTCCGGGCGTCCCGGCAGAACCCGAGGCGCCCGTGGTGCCGGAACCGGCGCCTGAAGCATCACCGGAGTCGGAACCCCCAACACAACCCGGACCGAAATTCTGCCGCGAGTGCGGCCAGCCGCTGCGCCCTGGAGCCAAGTTCTGCGGCAACTGCGGCACCCCCGTGCGTAGGGCATAGACCGGCGTGCTCGGAGGATCTCCGTGCGGTCTCATGGACGCGAAAGGCAGGACACCCCGCGCGCCCTGCCGGTGGCACAATAGGGTTGGGGAAGGAGCCGAGGTGCAACGATGACATGGGTTCTCTTCTGTGGTTTCGAGGATCGCGAGGACGCCGAACGGGCGTTCGGCGCGCTCTTGGAGATGGGGATCGCGAGCGAGGATTTGGGTCTCGCTTCCCGGGCGAGGGGTTCTGCAGTCGCAGACCAAAGGCGGGCTCGGCGTCTGATCGACTCCGGGCAGACGCATCTGGAAGAGTTGCGCCTGGGCCGCAACCGGGCGGAGCGCGAGGGGGTCGAAGGCCTCGAATCCTCCATCGGAGCCGGCATCGGGACCGATTCCTACGACGACGACGTCTCGGGCGTCGAGGAGATGGACGAGGCGCAAGACGTGGCGGAGAACTTAGCCGAGCCGATCCAAGGGCGTTGGTACGGGCAGGACGAGCTGGAGGATGCCGAGCGGTTCGCTCGAGCCGGCACCGTCGATGCGTCGCGGCCACCTTCGCCTGCGTTTGGCGAGAGGGCAAGGAAGGGCACGCGCGCCGCGCGTCCATTCACCCTGGGCGTGATGGGGCGCGCCTTGATTGCCGGCGATGGGCCCTTTGCGACGGAGATGCTGTCCGCAGAGGTGTCCGATCATCCGGACAACCCGGTGGTCGCCCTGCGTGCGAGTCTTTTCCGAGCCGGAGTCGCAGCGTCCGAGGCTGCCGCACTCACCCAAGTGTTTGAGGGAGGGGGTGCGGTGCTCGCCCTGACCGAGACTCCAGGGCGGACACCGATCGCAGAGTTGGAGCGGATGCTTGAGGAGTGGGGTGCTTCCCACGTGCAAACGGTTCGTCACAAAGTGCGTTGATCTACTCGTCGGCGTCGGGCAAGGCGTCCGGTTCGGACTCCAGCGCGGGCGGCGAGGCCATGCCCCCAAGCTGTTCGGTGCGCTCGTCGAGCAGCCGGAGGAGGGCCGATTCAGCCTCTTGGGCCGTCGCCCCTTCGGCGTTCAACCCAAGTTCTGGGCAGCGAGCCAAAAACACCCCGTCGGCTCGTTCGAGGATCTCGAGATGCGAAGCGGGACTTCTCATTGCGGACCTCCGTTGGGGCAAGGTGCCCCTGTTCCAATTGTAGACGCCTGGCCGGCTCCGGGCAAGTGCGGCGCCCTCCGAAGGGGCGGACTACCGCACCGCGTAGGTTCGGAACCAGTCGCGTGCAAGCTCGACGGCTCGGGCGAGCGCCCCGGGTTCCTCGAAGAGCGGCGTGGCACCCGGTACGACCTGCATCTCCTTCACCGTTTGGGAGGGCATGCGCTGCATGGCATCCCGGGTAGCCAGCACCCCCTCGAGGTCGAGTCCGCCCACGAGAAAGAGCGTGGGGCACCTCACCTGCGGCAACGCGCCGGCGGCAAGATCCACCCGGCCCTCGTGCGAGACGAGCGCTCGAATTTCGGTTCCGAGGGTTTCGGCGGCCGCCAGGGCGGCTGCGGCTCCGGTGTTCGCACCGTAGAGGGCCATGGGGACGCGTTCCCCGACCGTCGCGAGTTCGGACCAGCGCACCGCCTCGACCAGGCGGCTGCTGAGCAGCGGTATGTCGGAGCGGTTCTGGTAGGCCCGATCTTCCTCCTCGGTGAGGAGGTCGAAGAGGAGCGTGCCGAATCCCGCCTCGATGAGCTGTTCGGCCACGAACCGGTCGTTCGCGCTGTGGCGGGTGCCGCTGTTGGCCTGGGCGAAGACGACAACGGGGTTGTCCCTCGTCGGTTCTTGGTACCACCCATGCAGTCTCGCCGTGCTCAGGTGGAGGACGACGTCCCCTTGGTTGAGCTTCAGCATGACGATGCGCCTCCTTGAGGCCGTCGATCGCAGCGGATGGTGACTCGCTTGCGCCCGCCGCCACGACCGGCCTCGGACACATCTTTAGATTGGAGCGGACCGCGCCGGAGCGCAAGTGATCATTTCTGAGGACGCCCAGGCGGGGACAACCCTGGGAAACTCAAAGAAGAACTGGAGCGGGAGACGAGATTCGAACCCGCGACCCTCTCGTTGGCAACGAGATGCTCTACCACTGAGCTACTCCCGCACGGGAGACTCTTTATACCCCGGTTTCTCGCGCCGCGCAAGCGGGCTTGGGCATAATCGGGGCGTGATCGATCCCACCGCGCTCCTCGAAGGCCTCGAACACGCCGCGCGGCGTGGGGGAGAAATCGCCCAAGAGGCTCGGCCGCGGATGGTGCGCGAACTCAAGCCCGACGGGAGCATCGTCACGAACGGGGACCGCGAGGTGGAGACCTACCTTCGCGGCGATCTGGCCACCCTCGTCGAGCACTCGACGTTTTGGGGCGAGGAGTTCGGGTTTGCCGAACAGGGAAGCGGCGGGCTGTGGGTGCTCGACCCCATCGACGGAACGTCCAACTACTCTTACGGGTCGCCTCTGTGGGGCGTGAGCATCGCCCTGATCGTGGGCGATCGGATCGAAGCGGGGGCGGTGATGCTTCCCGATCTCGACGAGCTGTATCTGTGCGCGCGGGGCGGTGGCGTGACCGTCAATGGCGAACCCCTTGCTCCCATTCCCCCGGGGCCGATCGAGGCGTCCGAACTCGTGAGCTACAGCGACTATGTCGTCAAGGCGTGCCCGCGAAACGCCCTGCCTGGCAAGATGCGGTGCTCGGGCGCCTTCGTGGTCGACGGGACGTTCGTGCTGAGGCAGCGTCTTCGCGGACTCATCGGCCTGAGCGAGAAGCTGTACGACATGGCCGCCTGTGCCCTCATGGCCGAGGAGTTGGGTGCGGACGTCCGCTACGCCGACGGGCGGCCGCTGGACATCGGCGCACTCAAAGTGGATCGCAAGATCGCCGCGCCCTGGCTGATCTTTCCTCGGGATACCGGATTCTTGTTGGAGAGGTGATATGGGAGTGCGCGCGCTTGCGCGTCGCCATTCCCAGCCGAGCTTGCTCGGCCAACGGAACTCGCGGCAAGCCGCTCGTGGACAGGGCGACGAGCAAGCTCGCGCACTCCCATATTCTGCCCACGCGGTCATAATCGGTACGTGAGCAGCGACGATACTCTGGAGATGTTGAGGCGGGCGGGCGAGTGTCCGTTGTTCGACGGGCTGGGCGACCCCGATATGGAGCGGCTCTTGGCGATGGCCGAGCGCAAGTCCTTTGCCGACGGGGCCCCCGTCGTCCGCCACGGCGAGCGAGGCAGCGAACTCATGGTCATCCTCGCGGGTCGGTGCGAAGTGCGCAACTCCATGCACGATCTCATCACAGTGCTCGAGGCGGGCGCGCTTCTCGGCGAAGTGGGGTTCATCGACGGGGAAGGGCGATCCGCCAACGTCCTTGCCAGCGGTCCGGCCGAGGTGCTCGCCTTCCGCGAGGGCCTGCTGGACGCCTTGCGCGACACCCCCGAGCTGCGCGCCCAGTTCGTGCTCAACCTGGCGAAAATCCTCTGCCAGAAACTTCGGGCCACGACGAGGCTCGCCGAAGCAAGCTTCGTCTAGGTGGTTCAGACTTCCAACTGCGCGCGTTCGGCTTCCAGTTGGGCGTGCGCGGCTTCGAATGCATCGAGCATCTGGGTGACCGCCAGCATCGGGTCGCCCGTGGTGGGCCAGATGAAGCCTTCCCGTGTCACGTAGCACTCGCGGTTGCGCCGGCCAAGGATGCTGAAGACGCGGGGCGGCACCGCCGACTTGTCGCGGAATCCGATGGCAATCCGACCGCCCTTGGCCTCGAGTTTGTCGATGCCGAGATCGCGGGCGGTCATTCTCAAACTCATGATCCCGAACGCGGCGTCCGCCGATTCGGGCAGGTGGCCGTACCGATCTTCGATCTCGGCCCGCACCTCCGCCAACGAGGCGCGGTCGCGGGACCCCATCATCTTCTGGTAGTAGTACAGCCGCTGGGCCTGGTCGCGGATGAAGGTGTCGGGGATCAGCGCGTGCACCGGCACGTCGAACGAGGGTAGGGGGGCGAGCGACTCGAGCGGGTCCTTTGGCTCGTCCCCGGTTCCGGGCGGTTTGCCGTCCACCGAGTTCTTCAGCATCTGCACGGCCTCGTTGATGAGCTGCGAGTACAGCTCGTAGCCGACCGCGGCCATCGCGCCGTGCTGCTTCGCCCCCAGCAGCTCTCCCGCGCCGCGGATCTGCAGGTCGCGAAACGCAAGCGAGTACCCCGAGCCCAGCGAGCTGAACTCTTGCAGCGCCTGGAGCCGCTGCATGGCCCCGTCGGTCAGCTCCTTTCCCGACTGGTAGAGCAGATACGCGTACGCCTGTCGGTCGGACCGTCCCACGCGGCCCCTCAATTGGTAGAGCTGCGCCAGACCGAGACGGTCGGCGTTCTCGACGATCAGGGTGTTCGCGTTCGGAATGTCGATGCCGTTCTCGATGATCGTCGTGGAGAGCAGGACGTCGATCTCACCGTGGATGAATCCGATCATCACCGGCTCGAGCTGCTTTTCGGTCATCTGCCCGTGGCCGATGCCGATGCGCGCGTGCGGCACCAGCCTGCGCAGGCGTTCGGCCACGTGCGCGATGCTCTCGACCCGGTTGTAAACGTAGTACACCTGCCCGCCGCGAGCGAGTTCGCGCAGCATCGCTTCACGCACGACTTCGGGGCTGTAGGGGCGGACGTGCGTGCGGATGGGGAGGCGGCCGGGCGGGGGGTCGTTGATGAGGGACATCTGGCGGATGTCCATGAGCGCCATGCTGAGCGTGCGGGGGATGGGCGTGGCGGTGAGGGTCAGAACGTCCACCTCGGTGCGCAGCTCCTTGAGGTTCTCCTTGTGCTTGACCCCGAACTTCTGCTCCTCGTCGATCACCACGAGTCCGAGATCCTTGAACCGCATCTCCTTGGCCAGCAGTGCGTGGGTGCCGATGACCAAGTCGATCTTGCCGGCCTCCAGCTCCTTGACGATCTGGTTGCGCTCCCCCGTCGTGCGGAAACGGTTGAGCAGCGCGATCCGCGTGCCGAACGGGCTGAGCCGCTCGTCGAAGTTTCGAAAATGCTGCTCGGAGAGGATCGTGGTGGGGCAGAGCACCGCCACCTGCTTGCCCTCCTGCACGACCTTGAAGGCCGCGCGGATCGCGACTTCGGTCTTGCCGAATCCCACGTCGCCGCACACGAGGCGGTCCATCGGGTACGGCTCCGTCAGGTCGCGCTTGGTCTCGACGATCGCCTGGAGCTGGCTGGGGGTTTCCACCCACGGGAATGTCGCCTCCAACTCGCCCTGCCACGGCGAGTCAGGGCCGAAAGGGCGACGGGTAGCCTCCTTGCGCTTGGCGTACAGACGCACCAAGTCGGACGCATAGGCTCGCGCGTCCTCACGGGCCTTGGAGAGCGTCTTCTGCCACTCGCCACCGGTCAGCCGATTGAGTTTGGGCGCGGTGTCGCCCGGGTTGAGATACTTCTGCACGCGGTCGAGCTGGTCCGCCGGCACGAACAGCTTGTCGGGCGGGGCGTAGTCGAGGTGCAGGTACTCGCGCTCCACGCCTTCGATGGAGCGTTTCACCAGGCCGCGGAACACTCCGATGCCGAACGAGATGTGCACGACGTAGTCGCCCGCCTTGAGATCGAGGACCGTCGCGATCGGGGCGCCTTCCGAGAAGCGCTTTTGGGGAAGCTTGAGGCGGGCGACGCCGAACAGTTCCGCATCGGAGATGAAGGCGATCTTCTGCTCGGGTAAGACGAACCCGCCCGCGAGGTTGCCCGCCGCGAGGTAGGCGCCGCCGGCGAATTCGGGCTCGCCCTCCTCCGCGGGGAAAAGCTCGACTTGGGAGAGGACGGAACGCGCGCGCGTGGGCTGGTCCGTGCAGAACAGGAGCGTGAATCCCTGTTCGCGCCACGTCTGGAGCGTCGTGGCGAACGCTTCGGCTCGGCCGCGGTAGGGTTCCAGAGACGCCGCTCCGATGTCGACGTTGGAAGGCAGGGTGAGCCAATCCGGGAGGGCGTTCATCGCGCTCAGCGTCCACACGTGTTCGGCGCCGCCGAGGTGTTCGGTGGGGAGCATGAAGTCGTTGGCGGTGCTTTGGAGCAGTTCGCCGCGTTCGCCGCGCGCGCGCAGGGCGTCGGCGAGGTCCTCCTCGGACCGAGCCGCGAGGGTCTCCAACTCGAGGGGCTCGTCGAGCACCAGCAGCCCTTCGTCGCCGAGAAGGTCGATGGCGCACCCCGAGTCGGGGTGAAGAAGCGGTCGGTAGAGGTCGAGGCGATCGAAGTAGAGGTGGTTCTCCAGCGCGTTCGCGTCACCCTCGATCAGTTCGCGCAGGCGAGCCGCGGCGACGTCGGGGAGGTGGGCCGCCTCCCGTTCCATGCTGTCGAGGAGCAGCTCGCGGAACTGCGGTGGGTCTTCGGGATGGAGCGTTTCGCGCGAGGGGGCAAGGCCCAGCGCGGGGATCGTCCCGACCGAGCGCTGCGTGTTGGGATCGAACGAGCGGAGCGACTCGATCTCGTCACCGAACAGCTCGATGCGGACCGGCAGGTCGAGCCCCGAGGCGTAGATATCGAGGATGCCGCCGCGTCGGCAGTACTGGCCGGGAAGGCGGACGGGATCCTGCGGTTCGTAGCCCAGGGTGTTGAGGCGGCGCACGAGGTCCACGGGGTCGGCGGTGTCGCCCGGCCGCAGCGTGAGGAACGCCTCTTGGAGCACCTCCGCGGGCAGAGTGCGTTCGAGTGCGGCCGACGGCGTGGCGATGACGATCGTGGGGTCCTCTTCGACAAGGCTGCGCAACGCGCCGATGCGGTCCGAAAGCGCCGAGTGCTCGGGCGTGGCGTCTTCGAACAGGGCGGAGATGCCGCTGGGGAGCTGCGCGAGATAGGCGTCCGGCACGCCGCACAGCGCGAGTTTCGCCTGCCACTGCAGTGCTCGCTCGTGGGTGGCGGTGACCACGAGCATCTTGCGCGGGTGCTTGAGGTAGGCGGCGGCGACCAGCACGGGCCGGGCTTCGTACGCCACGGACCGCCATTCTCGCGATGCGTCTTCGTCTTCCAGGAGGGACCCGAGCGGCTCGCTCAAGCCGAGTGCGCGAGACCAGGCCGCAATCTGCATTTGTTGCGAAAGGGTACCTGGGGGGGACGGGAATCGGGAGTCGGGAGACGGGAATCGTGCTGGTGTGGGGACCGACTCCCGATTCCCGACTCCCGATTCCCGGTAACGGTTGGCAAATTGTGGCCAATTGGGCGATAATGGACCAGTTCGTCCGGGACGTCCCGGTCGTCGGGAGATTGATTGATGAAGAAAGCAGTTGTCGGATTTGCATTCCTTGGCTTCGCGGCGATGTCGCACGCTGTGGTTTGGGGCTTCTCCGCCCCGATCATCGACGGGACGCAGGAAGTGCCTCCGTCGGGCTCGCAGGCGTACGGGTCCGCGTCCTTCACGATCGACGACCAGACTTGGCTCGTGACCGGCTCGATGACCACGACGGGTCTGCCCTACCGGTTGCCGACCGGCGCCCCCAACGTCACAGCCGCGCACATCCATGCACCCGGACCCGCCGGCACCAACGGTCCTGTGGTCTTCAACCTGATCACGAACGCGATCGGCGGCACGCCGCTCGACCTCCCCGGCGGCATCACGCTCTACGCGTGGTCGGGGACTCTTGGTGGCAACCAGGCGCAAATTCTCTCCGACCTGATCGCGGGCAACGGCTACATCAACGTGCACTCGGTTGCTTTCCCGGGTGGCGAGATCCGCGGTCAGATCGACTGCTACGGCGCCGTTCCCGAGCCTGCCAGCATCGCGGCCCTCTCGATGGGCGCCCTGGCCCTGCTTCGCCGACGCAAGAAGTAGATGGTGCAGCACGCCCGTCCAGCGGGCGTGGCACCTTCTGTTCTGTCAGCACGTGGGGAATGCTTTGTGATGTCGGGGGTGTTGGGTGCCACGCCCGCTTCACGGGAGTGGTACCTTTTGTTGTGTCAGCACGTGGGGAACGCTTTGTGATGTCGGGGGTGTTGGGTGCCACGCCCGCTCGACGGGCGTGTTTCTCCTTCATGTGAAGGCTTCAGTGTCCTTTGAAAGCCCGGATCAATCCCCGCGCTCCCGAAGGGGTGCGGTAACATCTTCTTGGATGCCAAAGCGAGTTGAAACCATCGTTCTGCACGACACCACGACGCCGGTGATCGGCGACGTCCAGAAGGGCGGGAACGTGATCGTCGCGTCGCTGGAGACCCTGGTGAGCCAGGCGCGCGCCAACTCCCTCTGGCCGCTCACCTTCGGGCTTGCCTGCTGCGCCATCGAGATGATGAGCACGGCGGCCTCGCGGTTCGACCTCGCCCGCTTCGGATCCGAGGCGTTTCGGGCCACCCCGCGCCAGGCCGACGTGATGATCATCGCCGGCCGCCTCTCGAAGAAGATGGCCCCGGTCCTCCGCCAGATCTACGACCAGATGCCCGAACCCAAGTGGGTGATCTCGATGGGCGCGTGCGCCAGCTCCGGCGGCGTTTACAACAACTACGCGATCGTGCAAGGCGCCGACCAGGTGGTGCCGGTGGACGTTTACGTGCCGGGCTGTCCCCCTTCGCCCGACGCGCTGATCTACGGCATTCTCAAACTGCAAGAGAAGGTGAAGAAGAAGAAGGCCGGAACGATGAGGGAACTTCGGTTGGTTGAAGTGAACCCTCGCCGGCTCGAAGGGGTGGACGCATGAGCGGATTCCTGAAAGACGTCGCGCGCCCCATCTTGGGCGGATTCGGCATCACCGCCCGGCGGCTGCGCACCAAAAAGGTGACGGTCATGTACCCCGAACACCGGCGCGAGCAGTACCCGCGCACGCGGTGGCGTCACTTTCTGACGCGCTACGAGAGCGGGTTGGAGAAGTGCATCGGGTGTTCGCTGTGCGCGGGCGCGTGTCCGGCCAAGTGCATCAACGTCGTCTCTGCGGAGAATACGGAGGAGGCGCGTTTCTCACCCGGCGAGCGCTATGCGGCGCGGTATGAGATCAACATGATCCGCTGCATCTTCTGCGGATACTGCCAAGAAGCCTGTCCGACCGGCGCGATCGTGCTGAGAAAGAACTTCGAGCTGTCGGACTACCACCGCGAGGATTTCATCTACACCAAGGAACGGCTGTTGGAAGAGTATCCCGGCCAAGCCGACGCGCCCTGGAAGGGCGAATACGAGGCGTAGCCAGTTCGCGGCCCGTTTCCCCAGGTTGGTTTCAATAGGCGGTAACCTTCGCCGCATGATGCGTTGGGTGTGGATGGCGGCGCTGGCCGCGGTGGTCGCAGGTTGCTCGGGAGGTTCCGGTTCAGCCGACCTTGGAGACAGTTCGTTCAAGGTCGCCCTCTTGACTCCCGGGCCGGTGAGCGACGCAGGGTGGAGCGCGATGGCCTACGAGGGGCTTCAGGCCATCCACGACGAACTGGGCGCGGAGGTGAACAACCAGGAGGCCAAGGGCACCCAAATCCGCGACGCGATGCGCGCCTACGCCCAGCAGGGGTACAGCCTCGTGTTCGGCCACGGCTACGAGTACAACGAGCCGGCCATCGAAGTCGCCAAGGATTTCCCGAAAACCATGTTCGTAAGCAGCAGTGGTGGGCAGACGGCGCCCAACGTCGGAGCCTTCCGCTTCTATCTGGAGCAGGGCTTCTACCTGGCGGGATTCCTGGCGGGCGCCAGCACCGAGACGGGGACCGTCGCGATGATCGGGGGGCCCGATGTGCCCTCCATCCGTTCGACGTTCAAGGCGTTCCGCGCGGGCGCCGAGGCAGCTCGAACCGACGTCAAAGTGATCGAAGTTTTCACCGGCCAAGACAGCGACGTGGCCGCCGCCAAGCAGGCGACCCTCAAGGCGATCGAGCAGGGGGCGGATCGAGTGATCCATCAGGCCAATGCCGCCGCACAGGGCGTCTTCGACGCTTGTCAAGAGAAAAAAGTCTATGCTTTTGGCGCAAATCTTAATCAAAACGACAATCCGAGTGGGGTCGTCCTTGGATCGGCGATCATTCAGGCCAAGCCCGCGTTCGTCGCGCTCGCGAAAGAGGTGAAGAGCGGCACGTTCAAGGGCCGCGTCGTTTTGATGGGCATGCGCGAGAAGGCCGTCGACTTCTTTATCAACCCCAACCTGGTCGACAGACTGCCGATGCCCGCCGTGCTGAAGTTCACCGAGTTGCACGACGACATCCTTTCGGGCAAGCTCTCCATTCCAAAAGACGATTTCTAGTTGCTCGATGACGAATCGGCCCTTGCTCGAATTGCGAGACGTCTCCAAGCGATTCGGGGACACCGTTGCGCTCGATTCCGTTTCCGCGGCGATGAGCGCGGGAAGCGTACACGCCGTGGTGGGGGAGAACGGGGCGGGGAAGTCCACGTTGGCGTCGATCGTCGGAGGCTTCGTCGTCCCCGATGCCGGCACGGTGCTGCTCGAAGGCGAGCCGCTGCCCTTGGGGCATCCGGCGGCGTGCGGCGCGGCGGGAGTCGCCATGGTCCACCAGCACTTCAAACTCGTCGCCGCATTCACCGTCGAGGAGAATCTCGCGCTGCCGAGGCTCCCCAACCTGTTGGCCCCGTCGCGCCCGCGAGCCAGGTCTGAACGGGCCCTGGGGTTGGCTCGCGAGCTGGGTTGGCCCTTGGATCCCAGGGCACGAGTCGGGTCGCTGCCCGTCGGGACGCGCCAGCGAATCGAAGTGCTCAAGGCATTGGCGGAGGATGCGCGGGTCCTGATCCTCGACGAGCCGACGGCGACCCTGTCAGAGCCGGAGGTGGAGGATTTGCTGCGGCTGGTGCGCGCGTTGCGCGACCGCGGGACGCTGGTGATCCTCATCGCGCACAAGGTGCGCGAGGTCCTGGAAGTCGCCGATTGGATCACTGTGCTGCGCGCGGGAAGCGTGGTCGCGAGCCGGGCGGCTGCTTCGGTGACCGGTCAGGATTTGGCTAACTTGATGGTTGGAGAGTTGCCGCAATGGTCGCCGAAGCCCGGGCGTCGCGCCAGCGATGGCATCCGCGCCGTGGGCCTCTCCGTTGCGCGAGACGACGGCACGGTGGCGATCCGGGAGATCACCCTGGAAGTTCGGTGCGGGGAGATTTACGGGCTCGGCGGCGTCGACGGGAACGGCCAGGTCGAACTGGCCGAGGCCCTGGCGGGCGTCCGGCCATCGAGGGGCACCTTGGCGTGGTCGGGACCCGCGCGCCGCGTGGGATACATTCCGCAAGACAGGCAACACGACGGTTTGGCGTTGGGGATGAGCGTTGCGGACAACTTGCTCGTGGAGGGGCAGCGCCGCGCCGAGTTGGGGCCAGGACCGTTTCTCAGCCCGGCGCGCGTGCGCGGATGGGCGCGTTCGGTGATGGAGAAGTACGAGGTGCGCGCCTCCTCCGAGCGAACCCGCATCGGAGCGCTGAGCGGCGGCAACCAGCAGAAGGTCGTGGTGGGGCGGGTGTTGGAGAGCCACCCCACGTTGTTGGTGGCGGTGAATCCGACGCGGGGCCTCGACGTCCGGGCGGCGCGGTTCGTCCACTCGCGCCTCCTCGAGGCGCGCGACTCCGGCGCGGCGGTGCTCCTCGTCTCGTCGGACCTCGACGAGATCGGCACCTTGGCGGATCGGGTTGGGTTCCTTTCGGGTGGCCGTATCACCGAGGGTTGGGGAGCGGCGTCGGTCGTCGGTGGCGGGGCATGAAGCCGTTGGCCCGGTTTCTTCTGGCGGTCGCGGCCCTTCTGGCGCTGATGGCCGTGACCTTGGCGGTCTTTGGCCTGCCGCTTCGGGACTCGTTGGAGCTGCTGGCCAAGGGCGCGGGTGGGGATGGGGTCGCATGGACCCGCACTGCGGTGCGGGCCACCCCGTTGCTCTTCTGCGCTCTCGGGACCATCCTCGCATGGCGGGCGGGCATGTTCAACATCGGGGGCGAAGGCCAGTTCATCGTGGGAGGGATCTCGGCTGCGACGTTCGCCCGGCTGGCGGAAGGCGCGCCTCCGATGGTGCTGACCGTCGGCATGCTCGCGTGTTCGATCGCGGGTGGCGGAGTGTACGCGACGTTCGCGGGGTGGCTTCACGTGCGCCGGGGAGTGCAGGTGGTCATCTCGACGATTCTCCTGAACTTCGTTGCGCTGCAACTGCTGGGTTGGGTGGTGAGCGGTCCTCTGCAGCAGCGGACCGGCGGCCTGCCGATGTCCGATCGTCTGCCCGAGGCGGCGATGCTTTGGAGGCTCAGCCGCCAGTCGGATCTGCACGGCGGGGTGTTTCTCGCCCTGTTCGCCGCCTTCGGCGTCGCGTTGTGGCTTTACGGCACCCGGGCCGGCTTTCGCTTGCGGCTGGTCGGCGAGGGACCCCGCGTGGCGCGGGCAGCCGGCATGGATGCGGGTCGGATCCAGGTGATGGCGATGGCCGCCTCGGGAGCGTTCTGCGGGCTCGCCGGGGGCGTCGAGTACTCGGCGCTGGCGGGGCAGATCGGTGCGGGTTTCTCGCAACAGTGGGGCTTCCTCGCCATTCCGGTCGCGTTGGTGGGCGCGCTCCATCCACTGGGCGCGCTCGTCGCGGCGGTTGGTTTTGGGGCGCTGTTCGCAGGCACCGAGAATCTGGCCCGATTCACTCCGGAGGGCGGGACGCTCGGCTATGCGATCCAGGGGGCGGCGGTGCTCGGCTTCGTGGCTTGGCAGGCGCTTCGCGAGCGCAGGATTCGGCGGACGGGGGTGGCCTGATGGACTGGATTTCGCTGCTGGTGTTTGCGACCCCGGTCGCGCTCGCGGCGTTGGGAGAGACCGTCGGCCAAAGGTCCGGGGTGCTCAACATTGGGCTCGAGGGCACGATGCTCTTGGGCGCGTATCTGGGGATGGTCGTGAGCCTGCACTCCGGCTCGCCTTGGCTTGGGGTGGTTGCGGCGGCGTGCGGCGGCCTGGCGTCGGCGATGGTTTTGGGTGGTCTTTGCGTCGGTTTGGCCGCAGACCAGGTGGTGGCCGGCACGGGCATCAACCTGCTGGCCCTGGGGATCACCGGTGCGTTGTTTCGAGGCGAGTTCGGGCAGAGCGGCCAGCTTCTCAGCGTGCCGAAGTTGCCGACGTGGCAAGGCCTCGATGCGATCTCCGTCGGCACGGTGATGCTGGCGTGCGTTCTAGCGGTGCTCTTTGCGCGGTCGGGGTGGGGACTGGTGGTCCGGGCAAGCGGCGAGGAGCCGGATGCGGTCGAAGCCGCGGGCTTCTCGTCGACCCGGGTTCGATTCGGCGCCCTGGCGATCGGCGGAGTGCTGGGGGGCATCGCGGGGGCGTATTTATCTTTGGGGATCGCCGGGTCGTTTGCGGAGAACATGACGGCGGGCCGGGGATTTGTGGCGATTGCGATGGTGACGTTTGGAAGGTGGAATCCGATCGGCGTGCTGGCGGCCGCGGCGGGAATCGGGTATCTCGATTCCTTGCAGTACACGTTCCAGAGTCGAGGGAGCGCGCTTCCGTTCCAACTCTTTCTGGCATTGCCTTATCTCGCGGCGCTCGCGGTCTTGGTGGTCGCCGGCCGCGGGAGGGCGGCTCCCGCCGCGCTTGGCGTTCCGTACCGGAGGGGACGGTGAGGGCCGTCCGCCTCGCGCGCCGCGTCACGTTTTCCGCGGGCCACCGCTACTGGCTGTCCAGCCTGTCGGACGCGGAGAATCGCGAGCGGTTCGGGGCGTGGGCTTCGCCCTACAACCACGGCCACAACTATGTGCTCATCGTCGAAAGCGAAGGGGAAGTGGACCCGGCTTCCGGGATGGTCGTGAACATCAAGGAGATCGACGATATCATCGACCGGGATGTGATCGCCGGCCTGGACGGAAAGAGCCTGAACGACGAGGTTCCCCATTTCGCCGATCGCGCCCCGACGTTGGAGAATCTGCTTCCTTTCATTCGCTCCCGCCTGGTTGGCCTGCCTCCCCAGGTCCGGCTCACGCGGCTGCGCCTGGACGAGACCGAGACCCTGTACG
Organism: Fimbriimonadaceae bacterium; assembly: GCA_023957775.1. Lineage (NCBI taxonomy): Bacteria > Bacillati > Armatimonadota > Fimbriimonadia > Fimbriimonadales > Fimbriimonadaceae > Fimbriimonadaceae bacterium. Next base: position 35,100 of record JAMLGR010000008.1, read on the forward strand.
CCGAGCTCGAGTTCGGCTCGACCGAAGAGGACCTTCAAATGACCCTGACCCGATCGTACGAGTTTGCCGCCTCCCACCGGCTGGACAACCCCGCGCTGAGCCCCGAGGAGAATGTCTCCCTGTTCGGCAAATGCAACAACCCCGCCGGGCACGGCCACAACTACGTCGTGGAGGTGACCGTGCGCGGGGAACCGGATCCGAAGACCGGGATGCTTGCGGACATCGGCGCGTTGGACGAAGTGGTGAACCGGGAAGTGGTGGACCGCTACGACCACAAGCACTTGAACGAAGATCTGCCGGAGTTCCACGGGCGCATGACCACGACGGAAGCGTTGGTCCAGGAGATTTGGAATCGCCTGGAGGGCAAGGTGCCCGCCGAGTTGCACCGAGTCCGCGTGTTTGAGACGGCCCGCAACATCTTCGAGGTCGGGGCGCGGGCATGAAGCGCGTCGCGATCGTCACCGGCGCGGGAAGCGGGATCGGGAAAGCGACGGCGCTCGCGCTCTCGGAACGCGGCTGGACGGTGATCCTGGCCGGCCGTCGGCTTGACGCGTTGCAGGAGACGGCGGGCGCCTGCGGCAAAGGAGCGATCGTTGTGCGCTGCGACGTGACCGTCGCATCGGAAAGGGCTTCCTTGGTGGAGATGGCCGCCAAGAGGAGTGCGGAGTCGGCGGCGTTGGTGAACGCGGCGGGATGTGCCATGTTCGGGCCGCTCGCCGAGTTGCCAGAAGAGGATGTCGTGAGCCAGTTCGAAACGAACCTCGTCGCGCCGGCGGCCCTCTGCAGGGCCGTGCTGCCCTGGATGCGCGAGGCGGGCCGCGGACGGATCGTGAACGTGCTCAGCATCGCGGCACGGCACGTCTTTCCGGGCGCGGCGGCTTACGGCGGTTCCAAGGCGGGGCTGCTGCAGTTCGGGCGGTCCTTGTCGCTCGAGGTGCGAGGCGAAGGGATCCAGGTCACGGCAGTCCTGCCCGGAGCGACCGATACGCCGCTCTGGGACGCGGGGGGCGGCGCCCCAGACCGGACGCTCATGCTCCGCGCCGAGGCCGTGGCGCAGACGATCGCAGACGTGCTGGACCTGCCCGACGACCGGGTGGTGGACGAGATCGTCCTCACGCCGCCGCTGGGCGTCCTGTAGGTGGGGGGCGTGGTTTTTTCCCAATCGGTGCGTCGCTCGGCGATCGTCGTGCGTCTAAAGAATCGTGGCTAGGCGAACTCGACCGCAATCTGCAAGGTTGCGTCGGCCGCCCAACTGGAGCGGCACGCGCATACGTGTGGCGACCTTAGAGGTTGCGAGGCTCGCGTGCGCCTGCATGCGGGCTTTTTTGTTGCCCGGACCGGTGTTGGCGGGGGGCGCCCGTGGGTGAGGTGCTGCTGCTCAACGCCAACTACGAGCCTCTCCACGTGTGCACGCTCCGGCGGGCGATGGGGCTTCTGCTGGTCGGCAAGGCGGAGATCCTCGAGGCGCGCGACGCGCCGTTGGCCACGGCGGGAGGCGACCTCGATGCGCCGAGCGTCTTGCGCATGCGGTACAGCGTGAAGCGCCCGATGCCCCAGTTGCGCCTGTCGCGCCACTCGGTGCTGGCGCGCGACGGGTACGCGTGCCAGTACTGCGGCACGCGGGGCCGCGACCTCACCATCGACCACGTCGTTCCCCGATGGGCCGGCGGCCCCAACACGTGGGACAACCTCGTGGCGTGCTGCCGACGATGCAACCTCAAGAAGGGGGATCGGACGCCCCAGCAGGCGCGGATGCCGCTGGCGCGCAGGCCCAAGCGCCCGCACTTCATCCCGTACCTTTCGCTCCCGACCTATCTCAAGGCGAGATCTGTGGATGCCTGGGGCCCCTACCTGCCCGTGTTCGACGAATTGGCGGTCGCACACTCTTAGAGTCGTTTGTCGTTGGTCGGGTTTGCGTTTTGGGGGGTGCCCCGATTTGTCGACGTGGTAGGCGAACGACAACCCACAAACGATCAACGACCAACGACGCGCCGTGCGCGCCGACTCAAGTACACTTGTGTTTCCCGAGGTTCCGCGTTAAAATGCTTGAGTTACAACCGACCAAGGATGGAGGGGTTGCATGAGTATGTTGCAAATTACCGGCGGGCGCGCGCTGACCGGGCAGGTGGATGTCGCGGGCAGCAAGAACTGCGCGCTGGCGATCATGTCCGCCGTGGTTCTCGCCGAGGGCACGACGGTGCTCCACAATGTTCCCGACGTTTCGGACACGCGCATCAAGGCGCGTTTGCTCGAACGGTTCGGCGTGAAGGTGGCCTGGCGTGAGGACTCCCTGTTTCTCGACTGTTCGACGATCCACGACGGCGACGCCGACGAGGAGACCGTTCGATCGATCCGCACTTCGTTCTATCTTCTCGGGCCGCTGCTCGCCAGGGTGGGCAAGGCCCATCTGCCGGCGCCAGGCGGCTGCCGGATCGGCGCGCGGCCGGTCGACTTCCACCTGAAGGGCTTGGCGCTGCTCGGCGCCGACGTCGAACTGACGGGCGGGGCTTACATGGCGTCCGTGGAACAGCTTCGGGGCGCGGAAATCTACCTCGACTTCCCGAGCGCGGGCGCGACCCAACACCTGATGACCACCGCCACGCTCGCGCGCGGCAACACGGTGATCCAAAACGCCGCGATCGAACCGGAGGTCACGACCCTCGCCGAATTCCTCAACCGCATGGGCGCCCGCATCGAAGGCGCCGGTACGAGCACGATCACGATCCTCGGCGTCGAAGGGCTGACCCCCTGCGAGTTCCGCATCCCGTCGGACCGGATGCAGGCGGGAACGTACTTGCTGGCCGGTGCGATCACGGGCGGAGACGTGACCGTGAGGGGCATCATGCCCGACCACCAGACCGCGCTGGTCAACAAGCTGCGCGAGGCGGGGGCCATCGCGAGCGAGGGGCCCGACTGGGTCCGGGTGGCCGCACCGAAGCGATTGCGCGGCATCCGCATCAAGACGATGCCCTATCCCGGATTCCCGACCGACCTGCAGCAGCCCATGGCGGCCGTTCTGGCGTTGGCGGAAGGCACGTCCGTGGTCGAGGAGACGATTTACGAGAGCCGGATCGGCCACGTGCAGGAGCTGAACCGAATGGGCGCAAGGATGCGCACGGAAGGTCGCTCCGTCGTGATCGCCGGCGTGGACGGACTGCGCGGAGCCAACGTCGAGGCCAGCGATCTCCGCGCGGGCGCCGCGCTCTGTCTGGCGGGTCTGGCGGCGGAAGGCGAGACCCTGGTTCGCAACATTCACTTCATCGACCGTGGCTACGAGAACTTCGAGGCCACGCTTCGGAGCATCGGCGCACGGATTGAGCGGGTGGCTTCCCCGGATATGGAGGCCTCCGAAACCTCTTCCTGATCGCGTTGAAACTCGTCCCCGAAATCGGCATCGACCTCGGCACCGCCAACATTCTCGTGTATCGGCGGGGCCGCGGCGTTGTGCTCTCCGAGCCGACCGTGGTGGCGATGAGCACGACCACGGGCAAGGTGCTTGCGGTCGGGAACGACGCGCGCGAAATGCTTGGGCGGACCCCCGGAAACATCGTCGCGATCCGGCCGCTCAAGGACGGGGTCATCGCCGACTACTCGACGACCTTGAAGATGCTGGAGTACCTGCTGGACAAGGTGGCGGGGAAGCGACGCCTGTTCCGCCCCCGCGTGCTGGTGTGTGTTCCCAGCGGCGTCACCAACGTCGAGCGGCGCGCGGTCATCCAAGCCGCGCGGGAGGCGGGCGCGGGCGAGGCGATGACCATCGAGGAGCCCATGGCCGCCGCGATCGGCGCGGGCCTGCCCATCGCGTCGCCGGGCGGGAACATGGTCGTCGATATCGGCGGCGGCACCACCGACATTGCGGTGATCAGTTTGGGGGGCATCGTGCTTTCGCACAGCCTGCGCGTGGGCGGAAACAAGATGGACGAGGCGATCATCCGCCACATCCGCAACGCGTACAACCTGATGATCGGCGAACCCACCGCCGAGCAGATCAAGATCAAGATCGGCTCGGCCTATCCGCTCGAGCAGGAGCTTCGATTGGAGATTCGTGGGCGCGATTTGGTGGCGGGCCTGCCCAAAAGTGCCGAGATTAGCAGTGAGGAGATTCGCGAGGCGCTCACCGAACCCGTGCGCGCGATCGCCGAGAAGCTGTGCAACGTGCTTGAGGAGACACCGCCCGAACTGGGCAGCGACGTCATCGAGCGAGGGATCACCCTCACCGGCGGCGGTTCGCTGCTGCGCGGACTCGATCGATTGCTGCAGAGCGTGACCGACATTCCCGTCCGTGTGGCGGATAATGCGTTGAACTGTGTGGCGATCGGCACGGGCCGGGCGCTCGAGGAGCTCTCCGCGATCCGTTCGAGCGGCGCGGTCAGCACGATCTAGGATGGAAGCCATGAAACGACAAGTCGCCGTTTGGATCGCGATGGTGGGTCTCGCAAGCGTTGCGATGGGCGTGCAACAGCCCCAGGGCCCCGTGACCCGGCCGGAGGCCACGGCGGTCTTCAAGCGCGTCGGGACGGCCCTGAGCATCTTCACAGGCGGCAAAGCCAAGCCGTTTGCACCGAAGTTTGCGCCGACCGGAGTGTTGACCCGCACCGAGCTTGTGAGAGAATTCGACCGCGTGTTCGAGGCGGCCAAGCCGTACTTCAAATACACCCCGCGCCCGGTCAAGTTCGACGCCGCCGTCTTTTCGATCAAGGACGAGGATGCCCGCAACAAGCTCGACAAGCTGGTCAAATGGGGCTGTGTCGCGCGCATCGGCCCCGTGGCTACCGCTCCGAAAGACGAGTTGGCGTTGGCCGAGTTCGGAGACGCCGTCGGCTTCCTATTGATCCGCATCGCCGAACTGACGCACACCCCCAGCTCGAAGTGGACCCCGGCGATGATGCACGGGGACGGATAGCTGGTTTGTGGTTTGTGGTTTGTGGGGGGAGTCCTCTTTAGGGGTGAGGGGATCCCAAATCTAGGAACGGTTTCAAATCCTCGTAGGGCAGGGCCTGTGCGGCACATTTCCGGGCGGCGCACAGCGCGGCGGCGGTGCCGGCGGCCTCGCCCATCGCCCGGCAGACGGGCTGGATTCTCACCGCGCTCTGGGCCACGAACGTCGCGCTGAGGCACCGGCCCGCGACCCAGAGGTTCTCGAACCCCTTCACCACGAGGGAGCGGTAGGGAATGTCGTGCCACTCGCCGGGCGGGAATTTGCGGTAGTCCAGCCCCTTCTTGAGGTGGATGTCCACCGGATAGCGGTTGCGGGCGATCGCGTCGGGAAACTTGCGGCAATCCGCATGGTCTTGCTCGGTGAGCACGTACTCCCCCACGACCCTGCGCGACTCCCGAATGCCCATCAGGGGCGCGATGGCACTTACATAGGCGTCGCCGCAACCGGGAAGCCAGCGTCGGACAAACGCGGCGATTCGGAAGATCTTCGCGCGTCCGATCTGGTAGGCGCGGCTCATTTCGAACGGATCCAGAGGGTCGAGGCCCGCGATCCGGGGAGCGTTGAAGGCGAGTTCGCGCGGACGTCCGTTCACGGTGAAGAACTGGAAGTAGCCCAAGTCGTCCTCCTCGAGGACGCCCTCGGCGATCGCCTCGCGCACGGGGCCTCCCAGGGCGCCGTCCTTCGCCTCGCCGTACCCGCACTCCGCGTACTCCGGGGTGTTGATGCGCAGGAACTCGGCGCCGCCCAGACGCAGCAGATCGAGGTCGATGTTGCCCATCGCGAACCGCAGGGTCATGGGCTGATGGATGCCGTCCTCGTCCCCGCCCATCAGTTCCGCACCCGCGAGGGTGCAAAGCTCGCCGTCGCCCGTGCAGTCGAGGAACGAGGACGCGGCCAGCGCGAGTCGGCCGCCGCGCGCTGCGACTTCGATCGACTCGACGCGCCCTCCGGCACTCCGCGCTCCGATGAGGGTCGCGTTGAAGAGGCACTGCGTCCCTGCCTCCTCGGCCAGGGCGTCGAGGACGAGCGCGAGCGCGGTTGGGTCGTACCAGTCGTCGCCGTGGTCGAGTGCGCCGGGTGGTTGCATCCGCCCTTGGCGCTCCAAGATCTCCAGGTTGAGGCCTCGCGAGAGCTTCTCGGAGCCCACGGTGTTCGGCATTTGGGGGGTAACCCAACCCTGAGTCTGAGTTCCTCCCAAAGCGCCGAGCTGCTCGACGATGAGGGTCTTGGCGCCGCGCCGCGCCGCCGCGATGCCTGCCGCCGCCCCGGCCGTCCCCCCGCCGCACACGATCACGTCGTAGGGCGACGGGGTCATACCTCGAGGACCTTGTGGACGCCCGGCACGAGGGCCTTGAGGCGCTGCTCGACGCCCATCTTCAGCGTGACCGCCGAAAGGGGGCAGCCGCGGCACGTGCCACCGAATCGAACCCTCACGTCGCCTTCGTCGTTGACACCCATCAACTCGATTGTGCCGCCGTGGGAGCGGGCGTAGGCCTGGACGTCCCGCATGGCCTCCCGAACCTGCGGGTACAGCGGACCCTCCTCGATCGGGTCCTGCGGACGTGCGCCAAAGAGCGCTTTGAGAATGCCCATGCCGTAGGTAATTATTGCACGGGACCGTCTTCCATCCGTCGCAGCCACACCTGCATGGCGCCCGGGCCTCGGTTGGCCCAGCGGAAGTAAGGCACGCACGGGGCCTGTGTCGGAGCGGGGGCGGTGGGTTCGAACGGGGCGTAGAGACCGAGCTCCGGGTCCTGGTCGAGCCATCCCGCCACCGTGCAGACCACCGAGTTGCCGTCCTGGTGCGATTCGATCGGCGCCACGGTGTCGACGGCGAGGTGCTGAGGCGCGGCACCCAGGTCCACCTCTTCCACGCAGTACACGATGGGGCCCCGCTGGAGGGCGACGCGTCCTGCGTTGGCGAGAACGCGCGGATGAGAGGCCACCCACCCGGGTTCCATGGCGTACTCCACGCGCACCAGGTCGCCGGGCGACCAGGTGCGTTTGATCACGGCGTAGCCGTCCTCGTACTCCGCGGGCTGATCCGCGCCGACCACTTCGAGGGTCGCGTCTTCGCACCAGGTGGGGATGCGGAGGCGAAGGGCGAATTCCACGGGTCTTTCCGGCTCGACGCGCACGGAAACTGTGCCAGACCATGGGTAGTCGCCTTCCACGGTCACAGCCACCGAAACGCCTTGGAGGACCGCGTCGACATGAAGTGCGGCAGGCACGTGGATCCAGAGGGCGTCCTTTCCGACGCCGACGAGCGTGCGCTCGACCGACCCCAGGAAACGGGCGATGTTGGGCGGGCAGCACGCGCAGCTGTACCAGTCGGGGCGCTCCACCCCGCCGATGCTCTCGAGCGGGTTGGCGTAGAAGAACCGGTCGCCGTCCTCCGACAGGCCCGCGAGCACCCCGTTGAAAAGGGTGGTCTCCAATGCGTCCGCGTACGCGCCCTCGTTTTCGATGGCGAGCATGCGACTTGCCCACATGGCCAGCGCAACCGACGCGCAAGTCTCGGCGTAGGCTTCGCGGTTGGGCAGATCGTAGTCTTTGGTGAAGCCCTCGTTGTGCCCGCTGCTGCCGACTCCTCCCGTGAGGTAGGTGCGACGCTCGAGCAGGTTCGTCCAGAGCCGCCGAAGGGGCTCGCGAAGGGAGGCGTCGTCCACCGCGAGTTCGGCCGCCGCCGACAGCAGGTAGAGGGCCCGCACGGCGTGGCCCTCGATGGTCTCCTGCTCGCGCAACGGTTTGTGGTCTTGCAGGTAAGCGCCGGAGTAGGCGCCCCCTTCCATCACGAGGGCGTGGTGGCCGGGATTCATGGCTGTGACCGCCGGGTCCTTCAGCTCTTCTTCAAACGGGGAGGGGCGCGTGCCTCGGCGATCGACGAACAGCTTGGCAAGGGTTCGGTAGCGCGGCTCGTTGAGGAAAGTTGCCAGCCGAAGGAGGGCCATTTCGAGTTCTGGGTGGCCCGGGTAGCCGACACGGCCTCTTTCGGCTCCGAAGAGCCTGTCCACGAGATCGGCCGCTCGGCGCGAGACGTCCAACAGACGTCGGTCGTCGGCATCTTCCGCCCAGGCCACGCCCGCTTCGATCAGGTGCCCCAGGCAGTACAGCTCGTGCATCGCGTGGAGGCTCTTCCACTTCATTTCGGGACGAGCGAGCTGGAAGTAGGTGTTGAGGTAGCCGTCCGGCTCTTGCGCGGCCGCGATGGCGTCGATCGCTTCTGCGGCAGCGGTCGCCACATCCTCCGGCAGCGCGCCGCGTGCTTTGGCATAGGCGCACGCCTCGAGCCACTTGTAGACGTCGCTGTCGTTGTAGTAGCGGCCCTGGTGCCCACCCGACTCCCTTCGGGCCGCCCGGCGGAAGTTCTCAAGACGCCCCGTCTCCTCGCAGTTGCGCAAGATGGTGCGCAGGGTCGTGCTCCACACGGTGCTTTGGCGCTCGGCAAGGAGGCCGCCCGTCAGGCGCACTTCGTGCAGCGGGGGGTGATCAAAGAGAGGTGCGTCCACACGGTGGAGTTTAGCCTGGCACGAACCTTGCAGCCAGACCAAACACGACCCAATCGACCAACTTCGCCGCAGCTAGCGGCTCATGAGGCGCACCTGGCGCCTCGCATGGGATCGAAAGGAAAGGGAAGGGGCCCTCGCAAGAGGGCTCCTCTTTTTTGTTGGTGGTTGTTGGTCCTTGGTCCTTCGACGGCGGGTCTCACGCAAAGGGCGCAAGGGGCGCTATGTGGGAGGGCTCACGCAAAGGCCCAAGGCCCAAGGCCCAAGACCCAAGGCCCAAGGCCTACTTATTCGCCAGCGCCTTTTGCTTCTTGCCGCCGCCGTCGGGGTCCTTCTTGACGAAGACGATCTTCTTGTCCGCATCGAGGTCCGCCAGGATCGTGTCGCCGGCATGGAACCGCCCGAGCAGCATCTCTTCGCTGAGCGGGTCTTCGATGAACCGCTGCACGGCGCGGCGCAGGGGGCGCGCTCCGAGGTTGGGATCGTAGCCCTGTTCCACGAGGAGGTCCTTCACGGCTTCGCTCAGCGTAATCGTGATGTTCATGCTGGCGGCCTGCTCGTTCACCCGCTTGAGGTAGAGGTCGGCGATCCGCAGGATCTCCTCCTTCTTGAGGTGCTGGAACACGATGACCTCGTCCACGCGGTTGAGGAACTCGGGCCGGAAGAGCTTCTTCATCTCTTCGAGCATCTTGGTCTTCATCATCTCGTACGTCTTGGGGTCGTTGATGTCGACCTTGACGTCGCGGAAGCCCATACCCTTGTCGGCCTCGACGGGCCGGACGCCCACATTGGAGGTCATGATGATCAGGGTGTTTCGGAAGTCGACGGTGCGGCCCTGGCTGTCCGTCAGGTGTCCGTCCTCCATGATCTGCAGGAGGATGTTGAAGACGTCCGGGTGGGCTTTCTCGATCTCGTCGAGAAGCACCACGCAGTACGGGTTGCGCCGGACCTGTTCGGTGAGCTGTCCACCCTCGTCGTAACCCACGTAGCCGGGAGGGGCTCCCACGAGGCGGCTGACCGAGAACCGCTCCATGTACTCCGACATGTCGATGCGGACGATGTTCGATTCCTTTTCGTAGAGGTACGCGGCGAGGGCCTTCGCAAGTTCGGTCTTGCCGACGCCTGTCGGGCCGAGGAAGATGAACGAGCCCATCGGCCGCTTCGGATCCTTGAGGCCGCTGCGGGCGCGGCGGATGGCTCTCGAGACGGACACGACGGCGTCGTGCTGGCCGATGATCCGCTCGTGGAGGTCCTCCTCCATTCGGAGCAGCTTCTGGGATTCCGCTTCGACGAGCTTGGTGACCGGAATGCCCGTCCAGCTCTGGACGATCTGGGCGATCTCGTGATCGCTCACGATCGGTTCGGGGCGCTCCTCCGATTCCCAAGCCTCCTCGCGCTTGCCGATGCTCTCCTCGAGAGCGTCGCGCTCGGCTTGTTTGGCGGCGAGTGTCTCGTCGCCCTCGGTGGCGCGTTTGGCCAGGTGCTCGATTTCCGAATCCAGCTTGGTCAGCTTTGCGCGGTCCGAGCGGACGTCCGCCGGCGGCAGGCTCTGCTGCAGCCGGACGCGGGACGCGGCTTCGTCGATGAGGTCGATGGCCTTGTCGGGAAGGGTGCGGTCGCTGATGTAGCGCTGCGAGAGATGGACGGCCGAGTCGATCGCATCGTCGGTGATCTCCACCTGGTGATGCGCCTCGTACCGCTCGCGCAGGCCTTTGAGGATGTCGATCGCCTCCTCTTCGGAGGGTTCGCGCACCTTCACGGCCTGGAAGCGGCGCTCGAGAGCGGCGTCGCGCTCGATGTACTTTCGGAATTCGTCCTGGGTGGTGGCTCCGATGCACTGCAGTTCGCCGCGCGCGAGCGCGGGCTTCATGATGTTGGAAGCGTCGATGGCGCCTTCTGCGGCGCCCGCGCCCACCAAGGTGTGCAGTTCGTCGATGAAGAGGATCACTTGGCCCTCGGCCTTGCGAACCTCCTCCATCACCTTCTTCATCCGCTCCTCGAACTCGCCCCGATACTTGGTGCCGGCGACGAGGCCCGCAAGGTCGAGCGCCACGATGCGCTTGTCCCGCAGGAGGTCGGGGATGTCCCCGCTGATGATCTTGAGGGCCAGGCCCTCGGCGATCGCGGTCTTGCCGACGCCGGGGTCGCCCACGAGGCACGGATTGTTCTTCGTGCGGCGGCACAGGATCTGCATCACACGCTCGATCTCGTTGTGCCGTCCGACGACCGGATCGAGCTTCCCGTCTCGTGCCAGCTCGGTCAGGTCCCGTCCAAATTCGTCCAGGGTCTGCGTTTTCGTTGCGGCGCCATGGCTGGAGCTTCGCCCGCCGGGCTTCGATTGCGTCTCCGTATCTTGGAGCGCCATCACTTCGCGCCGTGCGCGTTCGAGCTCCACACCAAGCTTGGCGAGCACGCGACCCGCAAGGCCGTCGCCTTCGCGGATCAGTCCGAGCAGGAGATGCTCGGTTCCGATGTAGTTGTTGTTGAGATTGCGCGCCTCGTCGTAGGCCAGGTCAATGACTCTCTTGGCCCGCGGGGTCAGGGTCATATCCTGACTCGGCCGGGCATCCCCCCTCGGGAGCTGCTTTTCGACCTCCGCCCGTATCTTGTTCAAACTCACACCGAGCTTCTCGAGCACGCGTGCGGCAACGGAGTCCGACTCGCGGACCAGACCCAGGAGAAGATGCTCGGTCGACACGTAGCCTTCGCCGAATTTCTGCGCCTCTTCTTGGGCGTAGAACACAACCTTTCTTGCGCGCTCTGTAAATCGTTGCCACATAACTCGATACTCGCCTTGGCCGAACCTGCGGCCCTGTTCGTTGGACCGCGCCGATCCTCATAAGGTTCTACGCCGGGGGGTCCCGGCGCGTCCTTCAAGGATCAGACGCGCACCGTTTCGACTAGGCTTCAGGTTCAAGTCAGAGTACCCTGCGACGATTGCCGGGTGCCCTGATTGTCGGGCGTTGCCGCGGGCTCCGAGAGGGTCGAAAGTCTGCTGGATCGCCTTGTCCGGCCATCTCCGCTAAACTACACCCATGCAAGCCGCCGCCAAAGTCGGGTTCCTGGTCGTGGTGTTCGTGGGCCTCCTGTTCGGCGCCTATGCCTTGCTCGGCAAGAGTCTGTTCGCCAAGGAGTCGGAGGTTTACTACGCGGAGTTCAAGGACGCGGGAGGGGTGACGCCGGGCACGCGCGTGCTCTTGGCCGGCGTGCGCGTGGGCGAGGTGGAGTCGGTGAGCCTCGAGGGCCCTGCGCTCGCGCGCGTGGCGCTGAGCTTGGCCAAAGGCACGGTGCTGCCCGAAGGAACCACGGCCCAGCTCCCGACGTCGCTGATCGGGTTCGGCGACAATCCCGTGCTCCTCATCCCGCCCGAGCGAGTGGAGGGGCGGCTGTTCCCGGGCGCGGTGCTCGCGGGCGTCCGCCCGTCGGCCCTCGAGGGACTGCTGCCCGACAGCAAGGAGACGATCCGCGAGCTGAACGCGACGTTGGCAGCCACGCGGAAGTTGATGGAGGACCGCGAATTGAAGGACTCCCTGGTCGCGCTCCTGGAGAGCGGCAACAAGACCCTCGCCGAATTCGGCGCGATCGCCAGGGAGACGCAGGGGCTGCTCGCCGACAACCGAGGGACGATCCAAGCCGCGATGAACGATGCCGCCCGCGCCATGGCGGACGTCCGCAAGAGCACGGAGATGCTGGCCAAACTGGCGACCGACGAGCAGATGCAGGGGCAGTTGCGGACGATTGTCGCCAACTTGGAGAGCACGAGCAAGAAGACCGACGACCTGGTTTCCGAGATCAACGCGATGGTCACCGATCCCGAGCTTCGCAATCCGATGAAGGCGACCATGGCCAACGTCGAGAAGATGAGCGAGACCGGCACGAGGATCGTCGAGAACACCGAGGTGATGACCAAGAACGGCATCGTGGTGAGCGAGAAGGCGGTGGAGATCGCCGACAAGGCCTCCGCGCTGGCGGACGAGGCGAGCAAGGTGCTCAAACGCCTTCAAGAGTTCTTCGACAAGGTGCCGGACGTCTCCGTCAAGCCCATCGACGTGAGCATGGACCTCTTGCGGGAAACGCGCGACGCCCGGTGGCGGACCGACGTCAACATGGCACTCGGCAAGCCCCTGGGCGACTCGACGCTCCACTTCGGACTGTACGACGCGTTCGAGGGGAACAAGGTGAATCTGCAGCTTGGAAAGGCCTTCGGGAACGGGAGCGAATACCGCTACGGCATCTACGCCAGCAAGCCGGGCGTTGGGGTAGACTTTCAAGTCGCGCCGCGGTTCTCGCTGCGGGGGGATTGGTTCGATATCAACAACCCTCGCTTCGACCTTCGCGGACGCTATGAATTCGGAAACGGCCTGGTGGGTTGGTTCGGCGTGGATCGGCTGCTGAACGACAACGCGCCCATCATCGGGATCGGCATCCGGAAATAAGAGGGATTTCGATGAAGGTGATCTTAACTCAGACCGTGCCGAAAGTCGGCAAGGAAGGCCACGTGGTGAACGTGGCCGACGGATTCGCGCGCAACTATCTGTTCCCGCGCAAGATGGCGGTGTACGCTGACAAGAGCCAGATGCAGGTGCTTGAGCGCCGCAAGGCGAAGTTCGACGCGCGCGATGCCGAGACCCTTGCCGAAGCGCAGACCATGCACGACATGCTGCACGGCAAGGGCATTCGCCTCGAGGGCAAGGTCGCCGGCGAGAACACGCGACTTTTCGGCGCCGTCACGTCCCAGGACATCGCCGACGCCCTGGCCGCACAGCTCGGCGTGACCGTCGATCGCAAGCAGGTCGGCCTCCTCGCACCCATCAAGCAGCTGGGCAAGTACACGATCGACGTGGACCTACACCGCCAGCTTGAAACGCACGTGTCGCTCGAGGTCTTCAACCCCGAAGCCGAGGTGAAGGCCGAGGAAGAGGCGCCGGTCGTCGAAGAACCGGAGGAGGCCCCGGTCGCGGAGGCGGTGGCCGAGACGGTTGCCGAAGCGCCCGTCACGGCCGACGAGAGCTGAGGGAGCGCGAGCCGCCTACCGGCTCGCCGCCCGAACCAACTCCAACAACATCCGCTCCAGCGTCTCCATCGAGGAGAAGCCGGGGAGGAGACCCTTGAGGCGCGCGTCGGCGTCCGAAACGACCTGCAGCATCTCCCGCAACTGATCGAGGGAGAGGCGGCGGCCGAAACGCATCGCCTGGTCTTGGGACCAGGGCGCCATCTTCTGAAGATTCGGCATGGCGGGAAAGAGGCGCGTCACGGCGTCGGGCGCGTTCGAAGGCGAGGTGCCCGAGTCGACGCACAGGCGCGCTTGCCAGGCCAGTCGCAGTTGCCGCGATAGGGTCGGGAGCACGAACTGGAACGCCGCGCCCTCCGCCTTGGCTTGGCTTCCCACGAGCACGCGCAACTGGTGCATGGCGGGTCCCACCCGGCCCGCCAGCGCCGCGTCCACCATCTTGTACACGTTCCACTCCCTCGAGGGGATGGTCACGGCCTGGATGTCGGCCTCGCGCACGGACTCCTCGTCCCCCGCGAACAGGATCGCCTTGTCCAGCTCCTCGATCGCGCGGCTCGAACTGTCGCCGGTCATCTCGAGCAACGTGTCGATCGCCCGGTCGCTGATCTTCTTGCCGCGCGCCTCGACCTCTTTTTTGAGCAAGGCGCGCAGGCTCTTGGGATTGACCTTGAAGTCTTCGACGTACCCGTTGGCCGCCCGGACCGCCTTCTCCCAAGACGCCCTGAGACGGGCGTTCCGACGGTCGTCGCCCCCCTCCTCGTCCGCGACGAGCACGAGAAGGGAGGTGGGTGGAAGGGCCGCGAGGCGGGAGTGTGCATCGGACATCGCCTCTTCGGCGGTGCCCGAGCGCAAGAGGTGCCGGACCACCACCGCGCGCCGATCGCTCAGGAAGGGGACGGTTCCGGCCGCGGCCAGCCACTCGTCGGCGGATCGCTGGCCCCCCTCGAATTGTTCGAGCTCCAAGGGCTCCTCGGGCTCGGCCGCGCGCAACAGCGCGTGCAGGCCGCGGATGCGCAGCCCGTCTTCGGTGCCGGAAAGGAGCACGACCGAGTGGTCGAGTGCTTTGGAAGTGTCGATGTCGATCGGTCTGCAGCCTCGGAAACGAGTTGTCCGATTATGCCGCAGGAACGGCGCCCTTGAGGACCGTGCGAAACGCTCGGACGTCGGCATCGAGCGCGCGGACGGCCTCGGCCGAGGGCTCTTCGCGTGCGAAGAGGGCCGCTTCGAGGCGCTCGTTGAGCGCGAGCGCCGTCTCTGTTTGCGAACCCAGACGTCCGGTAAGGCCCTCGAGATAGTCCCGTGGCGTTTGCGAAGGGTCGCGGGGCTTGCCCGTTGCCCGTTCGATGCCGTGCAGGAACGTGCGGTAGGCGAGGCGGGCGTCTTCACGGGATGGCCGGAGGGCCGCCCCCGCGCGGCCGCGCAGACGCCAGACGCCGAACCCAAGACCCCCCGCCGCCGCGATCAGGGCGCCGATGCCGAGCGGCGTTTCGAACCACGGCGCCGCGACGGCGCCGCCCCGTTCGGAGCCTTCTGCGACGCGGGCGCCCTCCGTGGCGTCGAACGGAATCCAGCCCACGCCCTCGAAGTAAAGCTCGGCCCAAGCGTGGGCATCCGATTCACGCACGTTGTACCGGCCTTCCTCGTCCACGGTCTCGCCAAACGGGTAGTAGCCCACGACGTACCGAGACGGGATGCCCGCGCAGCGGGCGAGCACCGCCATCGCGCTGGCAAAAAGATCGCAGTACCCCTCGGGTTGGTCGAACAGGAAGGCGCTGACCGCGTCGACGTCGGGTGGCAGGGCGGGAGCGTTCAGGTTGTACACGCACCGCTCTTCGAGCATCTTCTTGATGGCCTGCGCCTTCTCGTAGTCGGAACTCTTGCCGGCGACGGTCTCCTGGGCGAACTCGAATACCGCGGATGGTACGTTTCCGATCGCGAGGTAGGACCCGCCAAACTCCTCGCTCGGAAGTCCGGCGCGCGCGTTGGGCGGCACGGCACCTTCGTTCGCGGGCACGATCGCCCGCCCGACGAGTTCGGGCGTCATGGAGACGGGGCGTTCGAGTTCCACGGTGCCGTCCGCCCGGATCCGGGCGCGGCGCATCCCTGAAATCGAGGTCACCACTCCGGGCACGGGAACGTCCACGTGCGAGCCGGAGACCAACTCGATGCCAAATCGGATCCTCTTGGGCTGGGCGATGTCGGCCACGGCGCGCGAAGCTCCCGATTCGAACGGGCGGGGCGTCGCCGACCAACCCCGTCCCGCGTAGGTGTCGAAGATCTCGCTCCGGAGATAGCGTTGCTGGTCGAGCCTGGCCCGAAGGACGACGTCGGCATTGAGCGCCAGCGGTCCGCGGCCGACCTCCACGGTCCCCGCCCGGGACGTGCGGAAGTTGCTCGGGTTGGCCGCGTTCTTGGGCCGGGGCACGCTCAGGTTCACAATCGTCGAGACGCCCTTGACCGACTCCTGCAGGATGGGGGCGCCGAGCAGACTCACCAGCACCACGACCGCCGCGGACGCCAAAGCCCACTCGGGTCCGGCCATCCAGCGCCACGGCCCCGCTTGGATGCGGCGCATCGACCGCTCGTCGATGCCGACTCCCTCCTCGAAGAAGCCTGCGGCCGAGGCCTGCTCCAGCATCGCACGCCCGTGGGCGCGGGCGAACAGGGCCGCCACGCACAGAAGGAATCCGAAGAAGGCGACGGGCGCCTCTTTGAACGTGTCCCACGTGCCCACCATGCCGAACATCGCGATGCCCGGCACGACCTGGAAAAGGAGGGTGCCGTCGCGCCACGCCGTGAAGCTCCCCGCCACGATCATCCAGCAGAGGACCCCGCCGAGCATCAGTTCGAGAGGGAAGCCTTCACCCGGCAGGAAGCGGTTGAGCTCCGGAGCGAAGAACGTCGCGGCGATCAGGCTGGCCGCGTAGGGCAGCGCGGCGAACGGCCCGAGCTTCTCGATCTGGAAGAACCGGTTGATCGCGAGCGAGATCGCCGTTCCAACGAGGACCAGCACCACCAGGACCGTACCGATCGCGGGCTCGGACAGCCCCTGGCCCGCCGAGTAGACCGTGGCCGAAGCCGCCGAGCCCGCGAGCACGAAGTCGAGCCAGCCGAGGCGCTCGATCTTTCGGACGAGGCGCGGTCCTCTCACGACCTCAGGCCCTCCGCAGGCATGTGGACGACGGTGGCGCCCGCCTGATGAAGCGCGTGGACGAACGTGCCGCTGGCGGCTGAAGCGCCGCCCGGCCGTCTCTTGCGGAATGCGTCGGCGTCGTAGACCAAGGCGACGACCTGGGCCCCGGTCGCCGAAGCGGCCCGCACGGCGTCGGGCAGATCGGCTTCCTCCAACGCGACCAGGAGCAAGAGGGTTGCGCCCGGCGTGATCGATGGGAGCTGCGCCTGCAGCTCCTGGCCGAGGGTGCGGTCCTGGTCGGCCTCCGCGCCGGCCAGCGCCTGCAGGATCTCCTGGTGTCTCGAGCCTTCGGCGGAGGACGGCCTGGCCGTTTCAAGTCCGGGGAGTTCGACGGTTGCGCCCGCGCGGACCAGTTGGTCGGCCAGGTACGCGCTGTGGCCGCACATGAGCTCGAGGGTCGTGTGCGCGCCGTGCCCGATCTCCGAGCCGCGTGTGCGCTGAAGCAGAAGCGCGTAGACGGCCTGAATGCCCGCCTCGAACTCCTTCACGAGCAGCGTCCCCGATCGGGCGCTGGAGCGCCAGTGCACGTGGCGAAGCGGATCGCCGGGAACGTATTCGCGGGTTCCACGCGGTTCCATGCCGTGGCCCTTGCCGCGGTTGCCTTCGGTGGCGGCGAGTCCCCACGCCGCGGCGGCGGGCAGTTCGACGGAGACGGGCACCGGGACGGGGAGCACCATCATCTCCACCGGCGGGGTCTGGTACGCCTTTTCGAGCGTCACGAGCCCCAGCGCGTCCGTTCCCGCGACGCGCAGGCCGCTCCATCGGTACACGCCGCGGCGCAGCGGTCGAAACCGGTACTGGGTGCGAACGGGAATATCGTAGGCGGGGGCGATCGGCATGCTCGGGCTCAGGTCCGTCGGTGCGATGCGCGAGGGGAGGTTGTCCATCACGGTCACCAGCGGCCGGCGAATGCGACGGTCGCTCCAAACGGTGATCTCGATGGTGACCAACTCGCCAACGCTCACGATCTCCGGGGCGGTCCGTTCGAACCGAAGCCCGCGCACCGAGAGCCACGCTTGGATGCGCGACGCGCCGATCGTGGCGATCATCGCCGTGCTCATGTAGAAGAGCGCCGGGTTGTTGAGCATCACCGCCACCACCACCAAGAACATGGCGGCCGTGGTCAGAGCGATGCCGGCGATGTGTCCCATGAGGTCATGCGATGGGAGCGGGGACGGGCGCGGGGACCGTCGCGACGATCTTGGAGATGATCTCGGCCGACTCGAGGCCGTGGGCCCGGGAGTCCGAGCGGGCGATCACGCGGTGGCCAAGCACGAGGGGCGCCACGCGCTGGACGTCGTCCGGCCGCACGTAGTCGCAGCCGTCCATCGCTGCACTCGCCTGCGCGGCGCGCATCACGTAGAGGGAGCCTCGGGGGGACGCGCCCATCAGAAGCTGGTTGCTCGTGCGCGTGGCCCGGACGATGTCGACGATGAACTCGCGGATGGCCTCGTGCACGAACACGGTGCGGACCGCCGCCTGGATGGCGATCATGGTCTGGGGGTTCATCAGTTGGCCGACCGTGTCGAGGGGGTGGGCGCGCTGCTGCGAATCGAGGATCGCCGTCTCGTCGTCCTTCGACGGATAGCCGAGTGACACCCGTGCGAAGAACCGGTCGAGCTGCGCTTCAGGCAAGGGGTACGTGCCGGCCATCTCGACGGTGTTCTGCGTGGCGATGACGAAGAAGGGCTCTGGGAGCGGGCGCGTGACTCCGTCGGTCGTCACCTGGCGCTCCTCCATCGCCTCGAGCAGCGACGACTGAGTCTTGGGGGTCGCGCGGTTGATTTCGTCGACGAGCACGACGTTGCCGAAGATCGGCCCCGGACGAAACTCGAACTGGGACGTCTGCTGGTTGTAGACGCTCGAGCCGGTCACATCGGCCGGAAGGAGGTCCGGCGTGAACTGCACGCGTCGAAACTCCCCGCCGATGACCCGGGCGATCGCCTTGGCGAGCGTGGTCTTGCCCACGCCCGGAATGTCCTCGATGAGCAGGTGGCCGTCGCACAGCAGGGTCAGGACCGCCTGCTCCACCGTGGAGCGCTTGCCGACGATCACATGTTCGATCTCATCGACGATCCGATGCGCCTGATCCGCAATCGACGCCGCCTGCACTCCCTTTTCCTCCAAATCCAATCGCCACCTTCCCCGGCGGTCTCGCGCCGCACCTTAGACTAACCTACGTTCAAACTGCGTGCCCGCGTTTTGCGCCATGGGACTTTGACGCAAAACGCGCGCTAGTGGATACGTAGACTGCATCGTTCGCGCAAGGAGTTCTGGAGCTAAACTCCCCGCGTGGGTAAGTGTGTAGTCGGCATCGATCTCGGAGGAACGAACGTGCGGGCGCGAGCCTACTGGGACGACGGTTCGCCGGCGGGCGAGAGGGTCTCCCACCCTTCGCGCGCCCAGGACGGGGTCTCCGCCACCCTCGAGGCCGTGGAGCGGGCGGCCCAAGCGGCGCTCAAGGGTGCTGCCGGACCCGTCGAGGCCATCGGCATGGCGATTCCCGGGCACATCGACGACGCCCGCGGGTTGGTGCGCTGGGCGCCCAACTTCGGCCACACCGTGGACGGCGTGTTTGAGAACTGGACGGACGTCCAGGTGAAGGAGCCCCTCGAGAAGGCCCTCGGCGTGCCGGTCCGCATGGACAACGATGCGAACCTCGCGGCCCTGGCCGAGTACCGTTTCGGCACGGGGAGGGGCACGGCGCGATGCCTCGTGATGCTGACCCTGGGAACGGGCATCGGCGGGGGAGTCGTATTGGCTCCCGAAGCCGTCGTCGGCGACGCCCGCGAGCCGCTCCTCCTCGTGGGGGGGAACAAGGGCGGAGCCGAACTGGGACACATCCTCGTGCAGCACGGGGGCCTGGACTGCAACGCCGGCACGTACGGGGCGCTGGAGGCCTACTGCCAGCGCGACGCCATCGTCGCGCGGGCCGTCCATCGACTCAAGCGCGGCCGGGCCTCCTCCGTGCGCGAGGCGGTTGGTGGGGACTGGTCGAAGGTGACTCCGCTCGTGCTGGCGGACGCCGCCCATGCGGGCGATGCGCTTGCCCTGGAGGTGTGGGCGGAGGTCGGCGCATATCTGGGGGGTGGAATCGGGACGTGCATCAACGTTTTCGCGCCGGACGTCGTGGCGCTCGGGGGCCAGGTTGCGAACGTGGGGGAGCCGCTCTTGGGGCCGGCGATCGCCTCCGCGCGCAACGTGGCGATCCCGTCGTTGTTCGCCGATGCGACGATCCAGGTCGCCGAGCAGATCGACGATGCGGGCCTGCTTGGCGGCGCGGTGCTTGCGATGGGGGTCCGGCCATGAGCGATTCCCTCACGATGCGGCGCGAGGAGATGGAGATCGAGGGCGGACGCACCCTCTACGTGTACGTCTTCGAGGAGGCTCCCTCGGAGTCTGAAGACGGCGGGTAACCTGTTCTGCTGTGAGGAGCGTGGCGCACGAATGACGGAAGTGATCATGCCCAAGATGGGCGACGGAATGGAGGAAGGCACCCTTCTGGAGTGGCTGAAGAAGGAGGGCGACAAGGTCAAGAGCGGGGACGTGATCGGAACGATCCAAACCGACAAGGCCACCCTCGAACTCGAGGCCCCGGGAAGCGGCACGCTTGCCGGCTTGCTCATCGGCGCCGGGGACACCGTGCCGGTCGGACAACCCATCGGCGCCCTCTTGAAGGACGGCGAGAAACTTCCGGAGGGATGGGGCGGCTCGAAGGGCGAGGCGCGAGAACCCGAACCGGCCAAGGTCGGCGCTAAGCCGGAGCCCGAGCCCGAAGCTCGAACAGAGGCCCCCGCCGCCAACGGATCGAGCGAAGGCCGCGTCAAGTCGAGTCCGCTCGCCCGCAGGATCGCGAAGGATCTCGGCGTCGTGCTGGAGCGCGTTTCAGGGACCGGCCCCGGGGGGCGCATCGTCGAGAAGGACGTCCGCGCCGCGGCCGAGCAGGGGGAGAGCGCGATCGTGCACCCCGCCGCCGAAGACACGTCCGTGAAGCTGGGCCGTCTGCGCCGCATCACCGCGGAGCGGACCGCGCACTCCAAACAGCATGTGCCGCACTTCTACGTGACCCTCGAGGTGGACGTCGAGAAGATCCTCCAGCTCAAGGAGCAGTTCGAAGAGGAGGGCGCGGGCAAGGTCTCGATCAACGACTTCGTGGCGCGGGCCTGCGTGCTGGCGCTTCAGGAGATGCCCGTCGTGAACGCGACGTTTCAGGGCGATTCGGTCCTGCAGTACGGCGCGGTGCACCTGGGCATCGCGGCGGCGATCGATGAGGGGTTGACGGTCCCGGTGGTGCGCAACGCGCACACGATGGGATTGCGGGAGCTCTCCGCGGCGATCCGCGCGCTCGTCACGAAGGCAAAGGAGAACCGTCTCGCACCCGAAGAGGTGTCCGGCAGCACGTTCAGCATCTCGAACATGGGCATGTTGAACGTGGACAACTTCACGGCGATCATCAACGAGCCGAACGCCGCGATCCTCGCGGTGAGCACGACGAGGCGCAAGGTCGTCGTGGTGGAAGACGCCGAAGACGAGCTGGAGATCCGCCACCGCATGAACCTCTCCGCCTCGTTCGACCACCGCGTGGTGGACGGCGCGGTCGGCGCGAAGTTCATCAACGTGGTCGGGGAACTCCTCGAGAACCCCACGCGCCTGCTTTCATAGGCCGGCGCCGGGCCGGTTCTGGGTGCCACGCCCGTTCATCGGGCGTGCTCGCACTAAACCGAGGCGGACATTTCGTGGGCCACGGCTTCGAACGCCTCAACCGCGATCGCAAGCTTGGCGTCGTCGATGTCGGCGTGCAGCACGAGGCGAAGGCGGTTTGGAGCGGGGGGCAGCACCAGCACGTTGTGCTCTTTCAAACGCGCCATCCACTCCGCGGCCGACCCCGGCACCTCCACGAGGACCATGTTGGTCTGCACGCGGTCGTGGTCGACGCGCAACCAGGGGATGCGCTCGAGCGAGTTGGCGAGCTTGCGCGCCCGGGCGTGGTCTTCCACGAGCCGGTCGACCATCTTGGTCAGGCTGACGATGCCGCACGCGGCAAGGATGCCCGCCTGGCGCATCCCGCCTCCCAACCGCTTTCGCCACAGGCGGGCCTGCTCGATGAACGGCCGCGATCCGCACAGTACGGAGCCCACGGGCGAACGCAGGCCCTTGCTGAGGCAAAAGCTAAGCGTGTCCACCTGGTCCGCGATGTCCCGCATGGAGACGTTCAGCGCGGCGGCGGCGTTGAACACCCGCGCGCCGTCGAGGTGCACCCGCATCCCGTGACGGTCCGCGATTTCGCGGTAGGCGGTCATCGCCTCCATCGGCACCACGGTCCCCCCGGCGCGGTTGTGCGTGTTCTCCAAACACAGCAAGGTGGTGCCCGGCGTATGGAGCGAGCGCTGCGTGATGCGGCGTTCGATCTGCTCCGGATCCATGACGCCCAGCCGCGAGGGAAGCGTGAAGGTCACGACTCCAGCGATCACGGCGGGGGCTCCGACCTCGTAGTAGAGCACGTGAGCCTCTTCCTCGATGAGGATCGCATCGCCGCGCTGGCAATGGGCCGCGACGGCGATCTGGTTTCCCATCGTGCCGCTCGGGACGAAGAGCGCCTCCTCCTTCCCGCTGATGTCGGCGGCCAGCTCCTCGAGACGCATGACGGTCGGGTCGTCCCCCAGCACGTCGTCCCCGAGCGGTGCGTTTCGCATCGCTTCGAACATCTCCTGCGTCGGCCGGGTCACCGTGTCGCTGCGAAGGTCGACGGTGTCTCTAAGCTCGTTGGGGAAGCTGCGTTCGGCGGTCATGGGATGAGTTTCTCGCTGAAGAATCGTAGGATCTGGCCGCGCGCCGCCGTCTGGGCGGCTTCCGTGAAGGCGTGTAACTCGCCGTCCAGTCGATGGTATTCCACTTGGGCCCCCGCCTCGCCGAGTTTCCGGGCGAACGCGTCGCTCTGTGCGATGGCGACGACGTCGTCGTCGACGCCGTGGAAGATCAGGAAGGGAGGCGGGTTCGGCTGGACGCAGTGCAGGGGGCTCGCCTCCTCAAAGCGCGACTCGTTGCCTTCGTAGGGAACCGCCATGAACTGATCGAGAAAACTCCAACTGATCTCGTGGTGCTGCTCGCGCGGACGGGTCAGGTCGGTCAGGCCGCACACATCGACCACTGCTTGGACGGGTGCAAACCCGCTTCCGTTCACGACCCCCAGCATGGCGGCGAGGTGACCCCCCGCGCTGACCCCCCACGCTCCGATCCGATCGCCCCGAAAGCCCAGCCGGGGAGCCTCCTTCCGAAGGTGATCCACACATGCGCGGACGTCTTCGATCGCGGCGGGCGCGGGGTGCAGCGGCGCCAATCTGTACGAGGGGCACGCCGCGGCGAATCCGTTTTGGGCGAGCCACTGGGCCTCCGGGCGCATGTCGGTCCGCTCGCCGCTGATCCAGCCGCCTCCATGGATGCAGAGCACGATCGGGGCGGGCTCGTCGCGATCCGGTCGAAAGAGGTCGACGTGCAGAGGAATCCCCTCGGGGCTGGCGTAGATGTGGTCGAGAAGGACCTGCACGGGAGTGCATTGTAGCCTATTCGCAGGCTCCCAAGCGACGTTCCATGGAAGGAGCCTCAGGCGAATGCCGCGAGCATCTCCGCGGTTTCGGCGAGGGCCTCCCCGAAGGTCGATGCCGCAAACCGCACCTGCGCCTCGTCGATGATCAACGGCGGCTCGAACCGCATCACGCGCGGATTGTTCAGCGTGTACGCCGCGCAGAGCCCCCGCTTGAGCATCTGGGCGACCACGAGCTCGCCCACCTCGTCTTGTGTGAACTCCACTCCGATCATCAACCCGCGTCCACGGACGTCGCAGAGGAGGTCGGGATGCGCGGCCCGCACGTTGGCCAGCTCCGCGCGGAGGAGCGAGCCCATGGCCTCGGCGTTGGCCAGGAGCCCTTCGGTTTCAAGAACCTCGATCCCGGCGAGCGCGGCCGCACACGCCATCGGGTTGCCGCCGAACGTGCTGGTGTGGGACAGGGGTTTGTCTCCGTAGATCGCCTCCCAGACTGCGGCCGTTCCGATCACGGCGCCGATGGGCATGACCCCGCCCCCGAGCGCCTTGGCCAGCGTCATCAGGTCGGGCGCGACGCCGTCCCAGTCGCATCCGAACATGCGGCCGGTGCGCCCGAGCCCCGTCTGCACCTCGTCCGCGATCATCAGGGCGCCCTGCGCGGTGCACGCGTCGCGCACCTCCTTGAGGTAGCCGTCCGGAGGGACCACGATGCCGCCCTCGCCCTGAAGAGGCTCGACGATCACCGCGGCGGTTTGGCCATCGACCGCGTTTGCCATCGCCGGGCCGTCGCCGTAGGGGACGAACTCGACCCCGGGGAGCAACGGTTCGAACGGCTCGCGGTACTTCTTCTTGCCGGTGGTCGAGAGCGCGCCGAGCGTCTTGCCGTGGAACCCGCCGAACGTGCTGACGATCTTCGGCCTGCCGGTGGCCCCTTTGGCGAATTTGAGGGCGCCCTCGACCGCCTCCGCACCGGAGTTGCAGAAGAACGTGAACTGCAGGTCGCCCGGCGTGATGGCGGCGAGCTTCTCGGCGAGATCGGCCTGCGGCTTGCTGAAGAAGGCCTTTCCACTCAGGGGCATGCGGTCGAGTTGGGCCTTGACCGCTTCCACCACGCGGGGATGGCGGTGGCCCAACGAGAACACCCCGTATCCGCCCAGGCAGTCCAGGATGGCGCGGTCGTCCTGGTCGTACAGGTAGCACCCTTCGGCGCGCGTTTCGACTCCGAATCCCGCAAAGGAAAGCAGGCGGGCGAGCGATGGGTTGACGTATTCGGCGTACTTCTCGACGACCTCGGCAAACAGGGCATCTCCGTCCATTTTTCCTAGTATGCATGGGGACGGGAATCGGGAGACGGGAATCGGGAGACGGGAATCGGGGGACGGGAATCGGGAATCGGGAATCGGGAATCGGTTGGGGCGCACTACTTTGCGCGCCAGGCGGAGCCTAGGGCCTTCGCCTCGGGGGCGGGGAACGATTTGCTTACGTTCTGACACAGGATGTCGAACGCTTCCGCAGGCTGGGCGGCACGCCCTGGATCCACCGGCTTCGTCTTGCCACCGGCGATACGGCACGGCACTGCCTCGAACTGAACCAGGCGTGCCCCGTCGAACGTGAGCCGGAACAGCGCGGTCGAGGCGGGCAGGGGCGAGACGAGGTTGCCGACCGAGTAGAGGATCGGACGCCCGCGGTACAACTCCGCACCCTGGAGCACGTGGGGGTGATGTCCGACCACGACGCTCGCGCCCGCGTCCACGAACATCCTCGCGATCTTGACCTGGTAGGCGGTCGGTACGGACGTGCGCTCCACTCCCCCGTGCAGCGCGACGATCACAAACTCGCCGGCGTGCCGGGCGAGGGCAACGATGCGCCGCGTCCGCTCGCGGATCGCTTCGTCGTCGGCGCCGGCGAGGTCGAGATCGAAGACGCCGGCCCCGGAGGCCGTGGCCGGAGTGCACTTCCAAAGGGCGCCCCGGGTGCGGTAGGCCAGCATCGACACGAACGCGATTCGGGGGTGGGTGGGGAATTCCAAGACCGCCGGCCGCTTCGCGTCCAGGCGCGTCGGGCCCGCGCCCGCCCAAGCGATGCCGGCCGCGCCCAGCGTGCGCAGCATCTCGGCCAAACCCGCGTTTCCGTAGTCCATCGCGTGGTTGTTGCCCAGGCTGACCGCGTCCCAACCCGTATCCGCCAAATGAGCTGCATGCGCCGGATTCGCCTTGAGAATGAACTGGGTGCGCGCCTTCAGTTCGGCGACGGTCTTGCGCCTCGTCGACGTGGACGCGCCGGTCAGCGGGATCTCCAGGTTGGCGATCGCCACGTCCGCCGCCTGCACGGTGGCCGCAATCCCCTTGAGAGGCTCGGATCCGGCAGGAACGCCGTTCAGCATGATGTCTCCCCCCAAGAGCAGGGTCCATGTACCGGCGGCCAGGACGCTGAGGGTGGCCAGCATAGCTTTGAGACGCGATTCCGCCCCGCGAGGCTTCGCCGAATCCTTCGCCTCAGTTCAAACGTAGAATGTCTGGAACGGGACGAACCGAGATGAAACACACGAGAGTTTTGAGTTGGATGATGGTCGCAGCGGCCTGCATGGCGGCGGCGGGACAGGATGCGCACGTGCTTCGGCGCGAGCTCAGAGAGGGCGCCTCCGACGTTTACAAAGTCGAGTCCAAGGTCGACCAGACGGTCCAGCTCTCGCAACTGGGCATGGGCGACCAGAAGATGCTGATCACGTCCGGGATGAAGCTGGCCCTCAACACCGGCAAGGTGGACAAGGAGAAGCAGACTGCCGATCTCGAGATGGTCAGTTCCGACTTCAAGTTCGACATGGAAGGGATGGCCGGGATGGCCGGTGCGCCCACCCCCGAGATGCCTAAAGAGATGAAGGTCCTGGGCACGATCGACAGCCAAAACCGCATCACCGGCATGAAGCCGGTCGGCGCCGCGGCCGGGATGATGGGCGCCTCCATGAACGCGTCGTCCGGCACGATGTTCATCTCGTTCCCCGATCACCCAGTGAAGGTCGGCGACTCTTGGGACGTCAAGATTCCCAAGAACCCGGCCATGGGCAATGCGGACACCGTTCTCAAGGCCACCCTGAAGGGCGAGGCCATGGATGGGACGATTCCCGTGTGGCTGGTCTCGATGGAGGGCACGTTGCTCCTCGACATGGACATGGCCGAGATGATGAAGGACAATCCCCAAGCCCAAGGCGCGCTCGCCATGGGCAATATGAAGATCACCGGCAAGATCGACCTTCAGGCTGAAGCGCAGATGGAGAAGGGGAACGGCCGAACCCGCAAGATGGTCGTCCAGATGAAGGGCAACCAGAAGATGGACATGGCCGACATGGGGATGACCCTGGAGATGCAGACGGCCGGCACCACCTCGCTTTCGCTGGTCGAGGACAAACACTAAGCCAAGGGGCTGAACTTGAGACGGTGCCACGCCCGTTCATCGGGCGTGCGGTCTGCCCTACACGCGAAGGTCGAGAGAGCGGCGCCAAAGCGCGCGACGCACCTTGTCCGCAACGCGTGACCACCACGAGCGCGGTGCGTGTGCCATCGGTTCGGCGATGGCGCCCGCCAACTCCGGGCAGCGCTCAAGCAGCTCGTACAGGCACTCCTCGATCAGTTCCGGATCGTGGTCGAACTGGCCGCGCCACCCGCATACGAAGCACTCGCCGTTCTGCACCGCGTTCAACACCCCGCACAAGGGGCAGCACTTGAGGTTTTCCGTGGGAAGCCGGTGATCCTGAAGTCCGTTTCGATCGATCCAATTGCTCATCGTGCTACCATTTCATCGGTTGCTCGAGCCGGCTTCTTGATCGGTTCTTTGGGCGCCCGGGTCCCATGCCTCACTGCACTCTCCCCACGCTCCGCGCGCGGCGGTTCGCGTTTGACGCCGGCGGGTGTCTTTACCGGGATCACCTCGGAAGGCGCGTCCTGGCCGATGCCGAAGGGTGCGGCCGACTTGAGATCGAAACCGCGGCGCCGGGCTTGGCGACCGATGCCGCCGCGGATGGCACGTTCGAGGACGGCTTGATCGCGGCCACCGCAGAGGACGGCCCCTCGACGCTCTCGATACTCCGCGGCGGCTTGGAGGCCCTGCCAGACCTCGCCGAAGGGATCGACGTCCGCGGGTCCTTCGAGGGTGCGGGATGGGTGCTCGCGAGCGAGGGGCCCCTGCAGGTGGATGGACTTCGCGAAGAGGCCCCGCTGCCCGCCTCCTCGCTTCCCATCCCGTTCTTTTTGGAGGCGTGCGCCGCGACCCTGACCGTGGTGCGGAGAGACTTTCGGGCGCTTCCCATCGACCGCTTCTCGATCGCAGATGCAGGGGCCCTGAAGGAGCGCGGATTCCGCGTTCAGAACATGAGCGACATCGAACCCCTCGACGGGTTCTTTCCCAACGGTGAATCCAGGGTCGCGCCCGTTGCAAGCCACTTGAACACCGCCTCCTGGAGCGTCGAGCTGCCCGCCGAGGCGTTCGCGGTGGTGTTGCGCAAGATCTACGATCGTTTCCATGGCCGGCAGCGCGCCCGGGTGCTGCTCAACGGGCTACCGGCGGGCACTTGGTACGAGCCGGAAGAGAACCGCGTGGCGCGCTGGGCCATCTCGGACTTCTGCGCCCGGGTCCCCGAGGACGGCGGTTCGGCGTTGCGGATCGCGATCGATCCGGTCGCGGGCTCCCCGCTCTGGAGCGTGGCGGAAATGGAGGTGTTCGCTCTTGTCCGCAAGTAGAGAAGGGAACCTCAATCCGCGCGAAGCCGCCCGGCGCCCCAACCCCGCCCACGAGCGGGCCAAGCGACGGGCGTCGATCGTCAGCCTCGCGTTCAACCTTGTATTCAGCGTCGCCAAATTCGCGGTGGCGATGGCGACGGGGTCGGTGTCGGTGCTCTCCGAGGCCGTGCACTCGTCGACGGACGTTCTCGCGGCGGGAATCGCCGCCTACGGGGTGCGCGCCTCGTCCGTTCCGCCCGACGAGGACCACCCTTACGGACATGGCAAGATCGAGGCGCTGGGCGGGTTCGGGGAGTCGATCCTGCTCTTTTTGGCGGTGGGTTACATCGTCGTCGAAGCGATCCATCGTCTGCGCGTGCCCGCGCCCGTGGAGAACCTCGACCTCGCGCTCGGGCTGATCGCCCTCTCGACGGTCGGCGCGTCGCTGGTCGGTGCCTACGTGCTCCGCGTTGCGCGCCGCACGGAGTCGCTTGCCCTGCTGGGAAACGGCCAGCACCTGCTTGTGGACGCGGTTACGAGCGGCGGCGTGCTCGTCGGTCTCGCGTTGACGCGGATGACGGGCGCCTCGTGGGCGGACCCGGCCGTCGCGTTGGTCCTGGCGGTCTGGATGCTGGGTGGGGCCTGGAAACTTGCCCGGGAGTCGACGCAGCAGCTCATCGATCAGCGGCTCCCGCTCTCCGAACTCGAGCTGATCGAGTCGATCGTGGTCGAGGAGCAGGCGGTGCTGGGACACCACAGGCTGAGGACGCGCCGGTCCGGCGACGTGCGCTTCGTGGACATGCACATCGTGGTGCCGCGCGAGTGGGAACTGGTGCGTGCCCACGAAGCGGCCGACCGCATCGAGCGGCGCATCGAGGAGCAGCTTTCGCCCGCGCACGTCGTGGTCCACGTCGACCCCTACGATCCCGAGAAAGAGCGCCGCGCCTGAGCTTTCGGGTCGCGGATTCCGATAGTCCCTATGGGGACTCTATGTTCGGCTTTATCTTCTATGTGGGCGGATGCTTCATCGCCTCGGGGCTCATCACCTTCCTTTGGATGACGATGAAGCCGATCGCCAACCGCAACGACATGCACTCGCTTCGCAACATGTCGATCCTGTTCGTACTGCTTCTCGGGGGCCCCTACGCGTACACGGAGTATCTCACGTCGGCGCACGGCGACGAGATGCACGACGCCATCCTGAAAGGCTTCGAGGAATCCGAAATCGACGGGGAGATCGTGTACTACAAGGTGCTGTCCGTGAGTGGAGACCGCGCCAGGGCCATCGCCGTCGGCTTGGAGCAGGAGACTTGGGGAGGAACGGATCGCCCGATCGTGGCGGTCACCCTCGAGCGGACTGCCGGCGAGTGGGAGCCCTCCTCGTTCTACGTCGTGTACTCCGACCGCTTGGGCCGGGAGAACTACACGTTCCCTCCGTTCAGGTGAAGGGGACGGGAATCGGGAATCGGGAATCGGGAATCGGAAACGGGAACCGGGAATCGGGAATCGGGATTCGGGAATCGGGCCATACTTGGCCTTGATGCCGAACACCTACACGGCCTTTGGCGCGGCGCGCACCGTCACGGGCTCCCGCCACCTCTTGGAAACGAACGGAAAGCGCATCCTTGTGGACTGCGGGCTCTTTCAGGGCCTCAAAGAGATCCGTGAGCGGAACTGGCAGCCGTTTCCCGTTCCTCCGAGCTCGATCGACGCCATCGTCCTCACGCACGCGCACACGGACCACATCGGCTATCTTCCGAGGATCATTGCGAACGGCTACGCCGGTCCCGTGTACGCGACCTCGGCCACGATCGACCTCGTCAAATTGAGCCTTCCGGACTCGGGCCGCCTTCAGGAGGAGTTCGCCCGCCACGCGAACAAGCACGGCGTCTCGAGGCACCATCCCGCCCTCCCGCTGTACACCGAGGCCGATGCCTTCGAGGCGTTGAAGCGGCTTGAGCCGATCGAGTACGACACGATGTCCAAACTGCCCGGGGGAGTGACCTTCCGCTACCTGCGGGCGGGCCACATCCTCGGAGCGGCGTTCGCCGAGCTGTACTTCTCCAACGGCGAGCGGATTCTCATGTCCGGCGACCTTGGGCGTTACCACGTGCCCATCCTCAAGGACCCGACCCCGGTGGACTTCGCCGAGTATCTCGTGGTGGAGAGCACCTACGGGAACCGGCTTCATGCCAGCGAGGACGTCGAGGCGATTCTTGAGTCCGTGATCCGGGGAGCGGCGGAGCGCGGGGGCATCGTGCTGGTGCCGAGCTTCTCGATCGGGCGCACCCAGGACCTCCTCTACCGCATCAACCAGCTTCAGGAAGAGGGGCGCATCCCGCGAATCCCCTTCTATGTGGACAGCCCGATGGCGACGAGTGCGACCGCGATCTACGCAAAGCACACGGACGAGCACGACCTCGACATGCGCGGCTATCTCGAGCGTGGCGACGACCCGCTCCAGCCCGACCTCCTCTCGTTCGTCCGCGACCGGGAACAGTCCAAGGAGCTGAACTCGCGCAGGGGGCCGATGGTGATTCTCGCCGGAAGTGGGATGTGTACGGGCGGACGTATCGTGCATCACCTGCTCCGCCGCCTGAACGAACCCGACACGACCGTCCTGTTCACCGGCTACCAGGCCGCAGGCACCTTGGGTCGAGATATCTTGGAGGGCGCCGATCGCGTGCGCGTTCTGGGCCACGACGTCGAGGTCCGCGCGCGGATCGAGAAGCTGAACAGCCTGTCGGCCCATGCGGACCAGGCGGAGATTCTTCGCTGGCTACACGGGTTCAAGACACCCCCCAAGCGCACGTTCATCGTGCATGGCGAACCCCCTGCGCAAGACGCTCTCCGGGAGAAGATCGTCGCCGAACTCGGGTGGAACGTCGCCATTCCGGAGCAGGGCGAGCGGTTCGAGCTGGTCTAGGGCCCGCTTCCCGGGCTTTCCGCAGGACGGGGAAAACCCTTGTGGGCAGCGCGAAAACGCGCGTTGGTTCGGGCCGCTCGCTCGTCTCATAATCAGACCCCGAGACAACGATGGCAGTCACACCCGAATCCCTGGTTCCGATGCACAGCCTGGAGGCCGAAATGAGCGCCCTGGGCTCGATGATGCGCTCCGAGCGCGCGGCCGAAGAGGTGGTCGCAATCCTCAACCCGGAAGACTTCTACCGGCCTGCGCACCGCGAGATCTTCTTGGCCATGCGCCAGTTGTTGATCGGCGCCAAACCCGTGGACATCGTGACGCTCAAAGACGAGCTGGTCAGCCGCAACGCGATCTCCGCGGCCGGCGGCGTCGAGTACCTCGTCCAGATCATGGAGTCGGTGCCCAGCGCCGCCAACGCGTCGCACTACGCCGACATCGTCAAGGGGAAGGCGACCTTGCGGCAGTTGGAGGACGCGGCGTACCAGATCGGAGACATCGCCCGTTCGCCGGACGGGGACGTGGACGAGAAGGTGAACGAGGCCGAACGGGTGCTCCTCGAGGTGGGTTCGAAACGGCTCGGCAAGGATTTTGTCGACGTGCGGAGTCTCGCCAAGGACTTCTTCGTCGACGTGGACAACATCATCGAAACGGGGAAGCCGATCCTCGGCACGCCCACGAAGTTCTACGACCTCGACGAGATGACCACGGGTTTCTACCCCGGCGACTTGACGATCGTCGCGGCCCGGCCCTCGATGGGAAAGACCGCCCTCGTGCTGAACTTCGCGCTCAACGTGGCGAAGCAGGACGTCGGCAACGTCGCGATCTTCTCGCTGGAAATGGGTTCGAGCCAACTCGTCCGCCGCTTCGCCTCGATGATCAGTGGAGTCACCAGCCACGCCTTGCGGCGCACTTCGCTCAGCCACGAGGACTACCGAAAGCTCGCCGACGCGTGCGAGGTGCTCTACGGTCTTCCGATCTACATCGACGACACCTCGGATATCTCAGCCTTCGAGATGCGCGGCAAGTGTCGGAGGCTCAAACAGGACGGCGGCCTCTCGCTGATCATGGTGGACTACCTCCAGCTCATGCGGGGCAACCGCCGGACGGAGAACCGAGTGCAGGAAATCAGCGACATCGTGCGCTCCCTCAAGGCCCTCGCGAAGGAGCTGCAGGTGCCCGTCGTCGCCCTCAGCCAGCTCAACCGCAGCGTGGAGTCGCGCGAAGACAAGCGCCCGCAACTCAGCGACATCCGCGAGTCCGGATCCATCGAGGCGGAAGCCGACGTGGTGATGATGATCTACCGCGAGGCCTATTACAAGGCCAAGGAGCTCACCGCCGACCAGCCGTACGATCCCGAGCGGGTCGAGGAGTCGGAGATCATCATCGCCAAGCACCGCAACGGCCCGACGGGGAAAGTGCTGCTGGGATTCCAGCCCTCCTACGCCCGGTTCCTCAACCTCAAACAGTAGGGCTAATCGCCGGTAGGGGCGATCGGTTCGAAGACCGCCAGCACTTCGGTGGGCAGGTCGTCGGAGTAGATCAATGGCCGAACCCAGACTTGCAGCCACAGGTCCGGCTCGCCGGGCCGAACGATTCGGATCCGTTCGTTCAAGGGCATCCCGGTCGCGTAGCAACGGGAGACCGGCAGCTCGTCGGGGGCGAGTTGGCGCCCCCTTTCGTCGAAGACCGTGTCGCCGCCGCGCGGAAGCGATTGACCGATGATGTCCGCCTCCGCAGTCTTGAACAGTTTCACGAAGGCCTGGTTCACCATGCGGACGACGTGGTGCTCGTCCAGCACCATGACGCACTGCGAGGTGGCTTCGATCAGAGCCGTCCAGCGCAGCTCCCACTGGCTGGGCCGCTCAAGCTCCGTTTGACTAGAGAGGACGATCGCCACGCACGCCGCCCGCGAACCCACGCCAAGCTTTTCGCGGCAACGCACCCAGTAGGTGTTCACGGAAGCGGGCGAAATGTCCAAATGCCGCGCGATCTCCTTGTCGGTGAGACCCGAAGCCGCAAGCCGCACCATCTCGTGCTCGCGCTTGGAGAGTTCGGCTCGGTATTTGGACGTCATGGCGATGAACCTGTCGGGAGTGTTTCCTTGAAGCTTACTCGCCCTCGAGGCCGCGCGAGCCTCCTCCATGAAAACCCTCGACGCATCAGGCGGGCGTCCGGGTAGCTTTGCAGGGTGAAGATCCTCGTCGTCGGATCGGGCGGGCGCGAGCACGCCTTGGCTTGGAAACTGGCGCAAGAAGCCGACGTGCTGTGCGCTCCGGGCAACCCGGGCATCGCGGAAGAGTGCGAGTGCCGGCCCGTCGCCACGGACGACGCTGCGGGAATGCTCGCCCTCTGTGGCTCCTTCCAGCCCGATTGCGTGGTGATCGGGCCGGAGGCCCCGCTGATCGCAGGTTTGGGCGACCACCTTCGTGCGGGGGGCTTCTTCGTCGTGGGACCCGGCGCGGACGGGGCGCGCATGGAGGGCTCCAAGGCGTTTTCGAAAGCCGCCATGGCCGCCGCGAACATCCCGACCGCGAGCTTTGAGACCTTTGTCGACCCCCTCAAGGCGCACGCTTACGTACGGGCTCGGTATCAGGCGGGAGAACAGGTGGTCGTGAAGGCCAGCGGGGAAGCGCTGGGCAAGGGCGTGCTGATGTGCCCCACCTTGAAGGAGGCCCAAGACGCGGTCGAGCGCACGATGGTCCAGCGCGAGTTCGGCGACGCTGGGGCGACGGTCGTGATCGAACGGCGCCTGGAGGGTCGGGAGTTCAGCCTCCTCACTCTATGCAGCGACGGCTCGTACTGGAGTCTGCCCGTCGCCCAAGACTATAAGCGGGCGCACGACGGCGACGAGGGCCCCAACACCGGAGGCATGGGCACGACCAGTCCCCTGTCCTGGGTAGGCCCCGCCCTGGTCCAAAAGACAGAGGAGCGCGTGGTCGCCCCGCTGCTGCGGTACCTGGCCTCGCGCGGGATCGCCTATCGAGGCGTTCTCTTTTCCGGTTTGATGCTGGTCGACGGGAACCCGTACTGCCTGGAGTACAACGTCCGGTTCGGGGACCCCGAGATCCAGAGCGTCGTGATGCGTCTGGGTGCGGGGTTGGCCGAGGCGATGGTGGCCGTCGCCCGGGGGCGTTCGATCCCCGAGGTTCCCGTGGCCCGGCCCGCCGCGGTTTCCGTGGTCGTGGCGTCCCGGGGGTACCCGGGTGCCGTGGAGAAGGGGGTTCCGATAACGCTTCCGTCCATTGGAGACGGGAAGCTGTTCCATTCGGGCACCGCAATGCGCGATGGGGTCCTCGTCACCAACGGCGGGCGCGTGCTGTGCGCCAGCGCCGCGGGCGATACGCTCGAACAGGCGCGCGCCTCCGCTTACGGACTCGCCCGGGGCGTCGAGTTCGAAGGCGCGTGGATGCGGTCCGACATCGCGGGAGCCGGGAGTCGGTAGACCAGACTCGGGGGTACCCTCGCGGTGCCTATGATCGATCGTTACACGACTCCCGCCATGACCGCCATCTGGTCCCGCCACGCCAAGTACGAGCGTTGGCTCGAGGTTGAGTTGGCCATCTGCGAAGGGTATGCGCGTGCGGGCGTGATTCCCGAGGCGGACATGGAGCAGATCCGGAGCCGAGCCGGGTTCGACCTCGAGCGCTGCGACGTCCTGGAGCAGGAGACCCGGCACGACCTGATGGCCTTCGTGCGATGCGTGAGCGAGTACGTGAACGGCGGTCCCGTCGATCCCGACTCCACGACTCCCTCCCGTTGGATCCACTTTGGCGTCACGTCCTACGACGCGATCGATACGGCCCTTGGCATGATGCTTCGCGACTCGGTGGACGTGCTGCTCGAGTCCGCCGAGGGGCTTCGCTCCACCATCGCCAACCTCGCCCGGTCGCACCGGGACACGCCGTGCATCGGCCGGACGCACGGAATCCACGCGGAACCGGTCACGTTCGGCTTCAAGCTCACGGGATGGGTGCACGAGTTGGAACGTTCGATGGCGAGGCTGCGGGCGGCGCGCGAGGAGGTGGCCGTCGGGAAGATCAGCGGGGCCGTCGGAATCCACGCGCACGTCGATCCCAACCTCGAGGCCTCGATCTGTGAGAGCCTCGGCCTGCGCCCCGATCCGGCGAGCACGCAGATCGTCGCGCGCGACCGACATGCGGCCCTGTTGTGCGACCTGGCGGTGCTTGCCGGGTCGCTCGAGCGCTTCGCCACGGAGCTCAGGAACCTGCAGCGCACCGAGATCCTCGAGGTCCAAGAGGAGTTTGCCAAGGGCCAGACCGGTTCGAGCGCCATGCCGCACAAACGCAACCCTTGGAACAGCGAGACCGTGTGCGGGTTGGCTCGGGTGGTCCGCGGCAACACGCACGCGATGCTGGAGAGCATCATGACGTGGCACGAGCGCGATCTAACGAACTCCTCCCTCGAGCGCATCGTGTTTCCAGACACCCTTCAACTGGTGGACTTCATGCTGCAGCGTATGACGAGGATCGTCAAGGGCCTGGTCGTGATGCCGGAGAACATGGCCGCCAATCTGCGGAAGATGGGCGATCTGGTGTTCAGCGAGCACGTGATGGTGGCCCTGATCCGCGCGGGCATGAGCAGGGAAGGCGCGTACAAGGTGGCGCAACGCAACGCGGCCAAGGCGTGGGAGGGCGAGGACTTCAAGGCCTCCGTGGCCTCGGATCCCGACGTTCAGGCGCGGCTGTCGCCGCGGGAGGTCGAGGAGCTTTTCAGCCTCGAACACCACCTGCGCAACGCGAAGGTCCAATGATGGTGGTCGTGCGGCAAGCCGACCTTCAAGACGCGGCCGACCGCGCGGCTGCGATCGAGCTGATCGACCTCTACGCCCAGGACCCGATGGGGCGGGGGGCGCCGCTCGATGCCGAGGTGCGGGCGAATCTCGACTCCATGTTGGCGGCCCATCCCGGCGCCGTCGTGTTCCTCGCCTTCGACCAGAACACCCCTGTCGGAGTGGCCAACTGTTTCTTCGGCATGTCGTCGTTCACGGGATGTCCCGTGCTTAACATCCACGATTTGGCGGTCCACCCGCATCACCGGGGCCGCGGCATCGGAAGGCAGCTCATCGACGCCGTCGAGGCCCACGCGCGGGCGACCGGGTGTTCCCGCGTCACCCTGGAAGTGGCCGCCCTCAACGAGCCGGCCCAAGCCGTGTACAAGCGGTGCGGGTTCCACGGTGTGGGTCCGGATGCAGAGTCCATCACCTACTTCTGCACGAAGCACCTCGACTGACCATGCCTCTCCAAAACCGTGTCACCCCGCTCGGCGAAATCGTGGCCGCACCGTGGCGCGGGGCCCTCATGGGCAATCGGGGCGGGTGTCTGTGCGTCCGTCCGCGCGAGATGGGCTCCCGGCGTTGGGCTTCCCCGCGCTGGATCCTGTGCGAACTCGAGTACAACGGGTGGCGCCGCGAGGTCATGCAGGTCGGGACCTACACCGAGCTTTTCTTCTTCGACGAAGCCTGCGGGCTTGCAGCAGGGCACCGTCCCTGCGCATTTTGCCGGCCAGAGGCCTTTCGCCGCTTTCGAGCGGCGTGGCTCGCGGGCAACCCCCACCTGGGAATGGCCGCCAACGTCCGTGTCGAAGCCATCGACCGCGTGCTCCACACGGATCGCCTCGAGGGCCGGCGGCAGAGGCGCGTCTCCGTTGCTCTTGAAAACCTGCCGAACGGGGCGATGTTCGTCACTCGGCGCGATCCCGACGCGCCGATCCTGCGCTGGGGAGGCGCCTTTTGGGAATGGAAGGCGGGCGGCTACGTGCCGTGGGGCGGGTGCGAAGAGGAGAGGGTTCGAGCACTGACGCCCGCCTCCACGTTGGGCGCGCTTCAAGCCGGCTACATCCCGGAGGTGCGCCTTTGAACGCGTTCCGGCCGCCCAAACCGTCGCCTCCCTGGATTCGGCTCGCCGGTTCGGTCGCACTGTGGGTGCTCCGTGCGCGGGGTGTTCAGGAGTTGTCGATCGACGACGAGTCGATCGAAAGGCTTCGGGCTCTGGGCAAGACGCCCGCCATGCTCTGCCCCAACCACCCGACCAACAACGAGCCGGCGGTCCTGTTCGAG
This sequence comes from Fimbriimonadaceae bacterium, assembly GCA_023957775.1. NCBI lineage: Bacteria > Bacillati > Armatimonadota > Fimbriimonadia > Fimbriimonadales > Fimbriimonadaceae > Fimbriimonadaceae bacterium. Next base: position 72,001 of record JAMLGR010000008.1, read on the forward strand.
CTCTCCAAGCGGCTGGAAAGGCCGTTTTTCTACGTGTGCTGCCGGGAGGCGTTCGACTACTTCGGCGGGCTTTGGGGGTGGATGCTGCAGCGCCTGGGCGCCTACTCCCTCGCGCGCGGGACCTTGGACCGTGCCTCGTTCCAAACGACCCGGATGTTGCTCGGTCGGACGGGAATACGCCTCGTGGTCTTTCCCGAGGGCGAGGTGTACAGCCAGAACGACACCCTGCTGCCGTTTCAAACCGGCGTGGTCCAACTCGCGTTTTGGGGTTTGGAGGAGGCCCTGAAGAACGGCCTTGAGGACGTGGTGTTGGTGCCGATCGCGGTGCGATACCGATTCTTGCGCTCGCAGCGGACGGCCATCGCCCGGTCGCTTGGCCGCTTGGAGCGAGCCCTGGGGTTGGAGACCGGGGAGGGCACGCGCTACGACCGTTTGCGTCGCATCGGTGTCGAAGTGGTCGACCGGCTCACGCGTCAGTTCGGGTTGGAGTTCGACGACGCCACGCCGCTGTCCGAGCGGATGGATGTCCTCAAGCGGACGCAGCTCGAACACGCCGCCCGGATCGCCGGCGTGGAGTTGCGGGGCGGTTCGCTTGCAGAGGAGATGCGCCGCGTCTTAAACGCCGTCTACGGCGTCGAAGATCCGGGGCCGCCCGAGGGCGCATCCGCTTACGATCGCCGCCTATGGGGCGAAGCGCGCGCCCACATCGCTCCCGCCGTCCACGAACTCGACCGGCTGCAGAACTGGATCGCGGTCGTCGATGGTTACGTGGGCGAGGACCCGTCGGACGAGCGGATGGCCCACACCCTCGTCCGGCTGGAAGTCGAAGTGTTGGGTCGGCGCTTGCTCGGCGGACCGACGGTGTGCGCGGTCCGGGTCGGTCCGTCGATCTCCCTGGCGGCCTCTCGGGAGCGGTATCGCGCGGATCGCCGCGGGGCGGTCGAAGAGGTGGCCGCCTCGCTGGAGTCCGCCGTTCAGGCGGAACTGGACGCGTTGGTCCGGCTGCATCAGGCACCGACCCCGTGACGCGCGACCTGGGGTTGGCGTAGGAAAGGTGGCATAATACCGGAGGGCGAGAGCCCGGAGGCATCCAACCCATGGCGATTCAAGACAACATGACCTCGACGCAACAGATCAACCTTTCCGACCGAGCGGCGGCCGAACTCAAGGGGCTGATGGAAGAGCAGCAGAAGACCGATTCGGCGCTGCGTGTCTGGGTTGCGGGAGGCGGTTGCTCCGGCCTGTCCTACGGGATGGCCTTGGACGACGCCGAGCCCGAAGAGGGCGACGTGGTCCTGAACGACAAGGGTGTGAAGATCTACGTGGATTCGCTGAGCCTGAAGTACATGACCGGCTCGGTGGTGGAGTACGTGGACGACCATCTGGGCGGCGGGTTCAAGATCGAGAATCCCAACGCGACGAAGTCCTGCGGATGCGGCTCCTCGTTCTCGACGGACGACGAGACGATGGAAGGCCTCGACACCGGCGGCGGCGGTTGCGGCGGCTGCGGCTGCCACTAGTTTGGCAGTGCGTATTGAGCCGGGTGCCACGCCCGCTGGACGGGCGTGAGTTCAACTTCTCAGTCGCACCCCGGGTGAAGCGAGAGCGCGGATGAATCGCCGCCTTCCCACGCGGCTTCATCGAGTGGGGGTCGGCGCGACGTGCGCCACTTCTGGAGGCGGTGTCTCCGCGACTTCCGGGGCGAGTTCCGGGGCAGGCGCGGCCCACCCGTTGACAGGTGTCCCGGCCGGAACTTCGATCGCCTGGGTCGCAGGAGCATCGACCCTGGTCGTCGACACAAAGAAACCCGCGAGGAAGATCGTCCATATGAGGACGACCCCCGCAACTGCAGCGATCAGCAACCGACTGTCGATCCTCGTATTCGGCTGTGGCCGTGCCGAGGGGCCGTGCCGCACTTGCGAAAGCGCGGCCGCCACCTGATCGCGGGGCACGTTCATCGTGTTCGCGAGTTCATCGATCGTGATCGAATCGCGCAGGCGCTCGCTGAGGAGCTGGGCGACGCGTTGGGCCTCATCGCTCGACATGCGTTCGGTGGAGAGCGTTTCGTAACTTTGCATGGCGCCACCCTGATTATAAGGCTCCCTCCTCGGGGGCGGAGGTCCTGGGACCCCGAAGGGGCGAAAGGCCCACCCCCGCCCGAGCCCGAAAAACTCACAGGCGCTTCGACATAATGGGGTCGCCCATGTTCTCATCCATCGCCCTGTCGGAGCCGCTGGAGACGCTGCGCAGCGTGTTCGGTTTCCCCGAGTTCCGCCCGCATCAGCGCGAGATCGTCGACGAGCTTCTTGCGGGCCGCGACGCGTTCGTGCTGATGCCGACGGGCGGAGGGAAGTCGCTCTGCTACCAGATCCCGGCGATGCACCGCGAGGGTGTCGGCATCGTCGTCTCGCCGCTCATCTCGCTGATGAAGGACCAGGTCGACGCGCTGCGTGCGAACGGGGTGCGCGCCGAGTTCTACAACTCGTCTCTCGGGGCGGAGGAGTCGCGGCGGGTGCTGCGGGCACTTCACGCGCGCGAACTGGATCTGCTTTACGTCGCGCCCGAGCGGCTGATGTCCGAAGGCTTCCTGGAGCGGCTCTCCGGCGAGGCGATCGCGCTGTTCGCGATCGACGAGGCGCACTGCGTGTCGCAGTGGGGCCATGATTTTCGCCCGGAATACGTCCAACTCGGCGCGTTGCGGAAACACTTTCCCGAGGTCCCGATGGTGGCTCTCACGGCGACCGCCGACCCGCAAACGCGAAGCGACATCCTCGAGCAGCTCGGGCTGCGGCAAGCAAAGGTGTTCGTGGCCGGGTTCGATCGACCCAACATCCGGTACCTCGTGCAGGAGAAGACGAAACCCTTCAACCAGCTGGTGGATTGCCTCGAGCGCTGGAAGGGAGAGTCCGCGATCGTCTACTGCCTCAGCCGCAAGCGGGTGGAAGAGGTGGCGCAAAAGCTCCGGCTCGCGGGCTGGTCGGCGGCGGCCTACCACGCGGGGCTGCCGTCGGCCCAGCGAAGCCGCGTCCAAGAGGATTTCTTGCGCGACGACGTGCGGATCGTGGTCGCCACGGTGGCCTTTGGGATGGGGATCGACAAGCCGAACGTCCGAGCGGTGGTCCACTACGATCTGCCCAAGCACCTGGAGGGTTACTACCAGGAGACGGGGAGAGCGGGCCGCGACGGCCTGGAATCGGAGGCGGTGCTCTTGTACGGCCTGTCCGACGCGGTCGTGGCTCGTCAGCTCGTCGGGCAGAACGCCAACGCGGAGCAGCGGCGAATCGAGTCGCATAAGTTGGACGCCATGGTCGGGTTCGCCGAGGCCCTGACGTGCCGCAGACGCGTGCTCCTCGGCTACTTCGGGGAGGCGCTGGACGCGGACTGCGGCAACTGCGACCGGTGTTTGAAGCCCGTGGAGCTGTACGATGCGACCGACGACGCCTACCGCGCACTGATGGCGGTCTACGAAGTGCGCCAGCGGGCGGGCGTTCGGCTGGTCATCGACGTGCTGCGAGGTGCCGAGACGGACCAGGTGCGCCGCCTGGGGCACCATCGCCTCCCGACCTATGGCCAAGGGGCGGACCGCAGCACCGAGCACTGGGCAAGCGTCATTCGGCAGCTCATCCATCACGGCTACCTCGTGCAAGACGTGGCGAAGTTTGGAGTGCTCAAGCTCACGCCGAAGACCCGGCCCATCCTCCACAAGGAGCAGGGCCTCCAACTTGCTGTTCCCCAAGAGCGGATCGCCCGGCGGCGCTCCAAACGCAAGCCGACGGCCGACCATGCGGCCGACGATCCGCTGTTCCAAGCCTTGCGCGCCGTGCGGAAGGAGATCGCGGACGCGGCTGGCGTGCCTCCCTACGTCGTGTTCGGCGACGCCACGCTGAAGGAGATGGCCGCAAGAAAGCCACGCACCCTCGAGTCGATGCTCGAGGTGAGCGGCGTGGGCCTCCACAAGCTCAAGAAGTACGGCGACCGATTCCTAGAGGCGATCGTCCGGAACGACCGCACGGGGGGCTAGTCCTTGAACCGCGCCGTGTCGACGAGGCGCTGGAAGTGCTTTTCCCACGCGTCGACCGAGTCGGTGGGAGGGATCTTCACCGAGAGCGCTAGCAGGCCGCGCTTCGGATCCTTCACCAACACATAACGCCGCGAAGCGAAGCCGTTGGCATCGAGGACGGAAAACGTGGCTGCTTCGAGCCCAGCCTTGGTCTTGACGATCTTGTGGGGCGTGGGCTTCCCACCCTCCTCGCGAAGGATGTAGTAGTGGGAGACGCGAATCAGGTCGTCCCAGCTCTGGGCGCTGGGCGGGGCGGTCATCACGCCGAGCTCGCCGCCGCCGCCGGGGTAGGCCTTGCGGGCGCCCCAGGGCGTCTCACGGGTCACGCTCCATCCCTTGGGGACTTCGACCGAGTAGGCCGAGGTCTCGACCCGCACGTGACCGTCCTTCAAATCGACCAACTTCGCATCCGACGGAGCCGAGCCCTGCGCGAGCACGGCCAATCCCATAGTAAACAACATTCCTGTCAACATAATATCATTATACACTGATATATAAATTTTATGCAAACGTCTCAGCCGGTTGTGCGTATCAAGGAACATGCGCCGTCTTCTCCAACGGCTTCCGGCCGCGATTGTCGCGGCGTGCTTGATCGCGATCGCGGCTCCGGCGGCGGCCCAGCGGCTTGAGGCGTCGGACAAACAAGAGGTCCTCGACGCCATCGAACGAGTCCTGACGCGGCAGGCCTTTGTGCCGGGGGTGGACTTCACGACGTGGCCGGCCCACCTCGGATCCCGCCGTGCTTCCGTGGATGCGGCGACGACGCCGAGGAGCTTTCTCTACGCAGTCAACCGGATCCTCCGCGAGTTCGGAGTGAGCCACTGCCGGGTCGATCTCGACGAGGGCGGCGGAACGCCCTTGATGGCGCAGGAGCCCTCCTCGGGGGGACGGCCCGCTTCGGAACTGACGTGGCTTGCGGATGGAACCGCGGTGGTGCGCGTCCGCACCTTTGGAGCGGACTACAAGAGGGACTCGATCGACGCGCTGTTCGAAGAGGCGTCCAAGGCGCCTCGACTCATTCTCGACCTCCGGTCCAACGGGGGTGGTTTGGTGGGGAACCTGCAGCACCTGATGGGCTACCTCCTGCCACCGGGAAGCGTGATGGGCACGTTCGTGACTCGCCGAACGGCCACGGCGTTCGAATCCGCCACCGGCGGCGATGCGACGGACCTCGCGGCCATCGCCGAATGGAGTCGCAGCAAACTGCGGGTGCGGTCGCGATCGGAGGCCGTGTTCGCGGGCAAGATCGCGGTGCTGGTGAACCGCGGCACCGGGAGTGCCTCGGAGATGGCCGCGGCCGCCCTTCGCGACGTTTTGGGCGCGCCGATCGTGGGGAGTGCGACGGCGGGGGCGGTGCTGGGCTCCACCTATTCGGCCCTCCCGCACGGCTTTCGCCTCCAATATCCGGCCCAGGACTACGTGACGGCCAAGGGCGTGCGCCTGGAAGGGCACCCTCTCGTGCCCGATGCGGAGGTTCGCACGAGGGGCTTTGGGGAGAAAGACCCCGTCTTGGATGCGGCTCGTCAACTGCTGGTCGGCCAGAGCCGATAAGACCGTCATAATGGGGCCGAGGGTGTCCCGATGACGGCTGCGACAAAGACGACGGTTCTGGTGCTTCGGTTGGCGCTCGGCGCGGTTCTGCTCGCGCACGGCATGCTGAAGCTGGGTCTGTTGCGCGGAGGACAGGCGGAGATCGATGCCGCGCTGCACGCGGGCAGCCGGTTTGCCGACCCCGAGCTCTTCCGCGTCGCGGTCACCGCCATCGAGGCGGGGGGCGGCCTCTTGCTGATTCTGGGCCTGCTGGGCAGGGTGGCGGCGCTCGCCGTGGTTGCGTTGATGGCGTTCCGCGTGGCCGTCGTCCACAGTCCCTACTTCTTCGTCAAGGACAACGGCTTCGAGTTTCCCCTTATCCTGGGCGCCATGGCCTTGTCGCTGCTCCTGCTCGGGATGGGTCCGGTCTCCCTGGACGGCGTGTTCGACAACTGGAGACGTTCAAGACGGGAACAGAAGGGCGGCTCCGCGGGAACCGGTCCGGGAGATCCCACGGGGCCGTTTGGATAGCGTGCGCGTCGCCTATCCGGCCGCCCGAGACGCGGCCGTCCTCGACGCTCTGGAGGCGTTGCTGGCGCCGGGATTGCTCCTCGACCGGGATGCCGAAGCGCCGCGGAGGTGCGCCATTCTCATCGACGGGCGGCCGGAACAGGCCGATCTCGACGCCAACGACGTGTTGAAGAGCGTGGTGATTCCGTTTGCCGGCGTGCCACGCGTGACGGCCGAGATGGTCGCCGCGAAACCGGGCGTGACCCTGCACAACCTGCACCACAACGCGCCGGAGACCGCCGAGACCGCGCTGGCGCTGTTGCTCGCCGCGGCAAGGGACACCATCCGGATGGATCGTGCGCTGCGCAACCACGACTGGCGCCCTCGCTACGAGCCGTCGCGAACCGTTCGACTCGAAGGCAAGGTCGCGCTGGTGCTGGGGTTCGGGGCGATCGGGCGGCGCATCGCTGCGAGCTGTGCGGCGCTTGGCATGGAGGTTCACGCGGTGAGGCGGCGGTCGGGAGAGTCGGAGCCGGATGGGGCCGTTTCCGTTCACCCGGCGACCGATCTGGACGAGCTCCTGCCGCGCACCGATGCGTTGCTGATCGCCCTTCCGCACACGAACGAGACAGACGGTCTGATCGGCAAGGAGCGGTTGGCGCGGCTTCGGCCGGGAGCCATCCTAGTCAATGTCGCGCGCGCCCAGATCGTGGACGAAGAAGCGTTGTGGGAAGCGCTGTCGGGAGGCCATCTGCACTCCGCGGGGTTGGACGTGTGGTACCGATATCCCCACGCCGACGCCGCAGCGGTTCCCGGCTATTTTCACGCTCCCGCGGCGGCGGCGTCGACGCCGCCGGCGAACTACCCTTTCGAGACGCTGGACAACGTGGTGATGAGCCCTCACCGGGGCGGCACCTCGGCCGAGACCGAGACCTATCGCATCCGCGCCCTCGCGGAGCTGCTCGTGCCCGCCGCCGAAGGAAAGCCGATGGCCAACCGGATCGATCTCGCCTTGGGCTACTGAGCGGCGCCCGAAGCGACTTCCGCGCCCTCGACCAGTTTCGACAGCTTCCCGAGTTTGGCGCTGAGCGTTTGGATCTCCGCGTGGATCTGGTCGAGTTCGGCCTTGATGCGGCGGCTTTCGACGCCCGGGTCGATTCGACTCATGGGCCCAATGGGGGCTTGGCACCTCGAACACACAATCAGGTGGTGGTTGTGCGCGTCCCCCTGCACCTCCGTATGGTGCGTCAACTGGAACGAAGTATTCCCGCAGTGCGGGCATTTGGCTTCAACCATGCCAGGTACCTCCGAATTCCGGACTCGATACAAGGAGATACGTCTGGCGGGGCGGTGCGCGTTACGAGCCCTCTTTCTTCTTCGTATAGCTGCCTTCGGCCACTCGAATCGGGTCGCCCTCTTCCCGCGCCAACTGCACAAGCAGCGTGTACTTGGTCTCCGACTCCATCGTGAAGGTCAGGATCAGGTGCGAACCCTCGTCCGCGGCGGGACCCGACAGCACGAGCTTGTTTCCCTCCATCTCGCCCGCGACCATGCGCGGCGTGGAGTCGTTGGAGAAGAAGAGCACGGCGTGGTAGCGCTGGCGCGCGCGGTCCCAGCTGATCATCGCCGAATTCTCAGACGTACCGTTGGCCGACGTGACCGTCGTCTTCAACTCGAGGTAGCGTCCGCGCAACGACCAGGCGCCTTTGGATTCGCCTTTCCAAGATCGGTCCTCGCCTCCCGGAGCAAACCAGTGGCCGTCGCCGGACCAGGACCCGACCAGTTTGTCGAGCTTGAGCATCTCGGCAGGGCGTTCGTTGAGCGCGGGCGGGTCCTGCGCGCCCGCCAGCAGCGCCGCGGCGAGCAAAGGGATCCATAGGAGCTTCGACATGGCAATCACCCAAACCTGGGGGAGTCGCGTTCCTCTCCCCCTTGTAGCAGGGACGTGTTGAACGATGGGTTCGTTTCGTGGCGTGCCGCTGGGTGTGTCAGCGCCCTTTGAGAAACGAGCCGAGAATGCCCCGGACGATCTGCGTGCCGAGCTGTCGGCCCGCACCGGTGATCGCGCTGCGCGCCGCCGATTCGATCATCCCCACGGGGCTGTTCTTGCGGGCGCGCGCGGCCTCGCGCGCCTGCCTCTCGGCTTCGCGTTGGAGCCGGACGCGCTCCTTCTCGTCGGCCACGGCTTGTTTCTGTGCCAGTACCGCCGCTTCGGCCTCGGCCTGCGCCTGGGCGTTCTTCGCGGCCCGCGCTTGGAGCAGCTCGAACGCCGACTCGCGGTCCTGCACCTGGTCGTACAGGCCGCGAACCGGGCTGCCCGCCATCACGGACATGCGCTCGTTCAGGTCGATCGGGCCCATTCGAGAACGGGGCGGTCGGATAAGGGTGCGCTCGACGATTCCCGGCGCACCCTTCTCGCCGAGCAGCGAAACGAGCGCTTCGCCCACTCCGAGCTGGGTGATCGCCTCCTCCGTCTTGAAGCCGGGGTTCGGGCGGAATGTCTCGGCGCTGGCGCGAACGGCCTTTTGGTCCTTGGGGGTGAAGGCCCGGAGCGCGTGCTGGATGCGGTTGCCGAGCTGCCCGAGCACGGCGTCGGGAATGTCGATCGGGTTCTGGGTCACGAAGAAAACCCCGACCCCTTTGGATCGAATGAGCTTGACGACCTGTTCGATCTTGTCGACCAGCGCTTTGGGTGCGTCCTCGAAGAGGAGGTGGGCTTCGTCGAAGAAGAAGACGAGCTTTGGCTTGTCGGGATCGCCCACTTCGGGCAGGTCTTCGAACAGCTCGGAGAGCAGCCACAGGAGAAACGTCGAGTACAGCCGGGGACTTTGCATGAGCTTGTCCGCGGCGAGGATCGAGACGATCCCTTTGCCCGAGGGGTCGAGGCGCATGAAGTCGATGAGGTTCAGGGCGGGTTCGCCGAAGAACTGGTCGCCCCCTTGCTGCTCGAGCACCAGAAGGCTGCGCTGGATCGCGCCGACGGAGGCCGCGGCCACGTTACCGTAGGTCGCGGACAGTTCGGTGGCACGCTCACTCACCATCGCAAGCATCGAACGCAGATCCTTGAGGTCGAGCAGCAGAAGGCCTTCATCGTCCGCGAGCTTGAAGACGATGTTCAGCACGCCCTCTTGCGTGTCGTTGAGCTCGAGCAGCCGGGACAGCAGCAGCGGTCCCATCTCGGAGACCGTCGTCCGGATCGGGTGGCCCTTCTCGCCGAAGAGGTCCCAGAAAACGGTGGGGAATGCGGTCGGGGCGTAGTCGGCCAAGCCGATCTTGGCCGCGCGCTCGTCGAGTTTGGGATTGCCTCCTCCGGGAACGGCCAATCCGGAGAGGTCGCCCTTGACGTCGGCGAGGAATACAGGCACGCCGATGGCGGACAGCCCCTCCGCGAGAATCTGGAGCGTCACGGTCTTGCCCGTACCGGTCGCGCCCGCGATCAAGCCGTGGCGGTTCGCGAACTTGGGGAGGAGGTAGAGCTGGTTCTCCCCTTTGCCGACGTAGATTCCTGGGCCATCCATCGCCAAGGATCGTACCCCGGGGCTCCTGCTACGGGGAGGTAGGGGGCAGCAGCTCTTCCAGGCGTTGGGACAGCGCTCGGAGCACTTTCCCCCGGTGCGACACGGCGTGCTTCTCCTCCGGCGTCAGTTCGGCCATGTGCCGCCCCGCGTCGACGGCGAAGAAGATCGGGTCGTAGCCGAAACCTCCCCGCCCGGCGGGCGCTTCGGCGATGCGGCCCTCGCACGTCGCTTCGAGCGTTTCGCACAAGCCCCCGGGCCTGGCCAGCGCGACGCAGCATCGGAACCGCGCGCCGCGCCGATCTTCGGGCACATCGCGCAGGAGCTCGAGGATGCGGGCCATCTTGGTGGGAAAGTCGGTGTCCGCCCCCTCGAAGCGTTTCGAGTGGAGGCCGGGGGCGCCGTCGAGCGCATCGATCTCCAGGCCCGCGTCGTCCGCGACGCACCACTCGCCCGTGGCTTCGACGGCGCTGAGGGCCTTGATCGTCGCGTTCTCGGCGTAGGTCGTGCCGGTCTCCTCGGGTTCGGGGGCCTCGGGGTATGCCGAGAGATCGCGAATCTCCAGCGCGGGGAACCGCTCCTGCAGGATCTGGCGCATTTCACCGGCCTTCTTGGCGTTGTGCGTGGCGATGACGAGTCGCATGTCCGCTCAGATCTCGAGGGCGGCTTTTTGCGCGAGCACGAGTTCGTCGATTCCCTTCTTGGCGAGTTTGAGCATTTTGCCGAGGGTGTCGGCGCCGAACGGGTCCAGTTCGGCGGTGCCCTGGATCTCGACGAACTTGCCCGACTCGGTCATCACGACGTTCATGTCCGTGTGGGCCGTGCTGTCCTCGTCGTAGTTCAAGTCGAGGAAGGCCTCGCCGCCGACGATGCCGACGCTCACCGCGGCCATGGGCTCGCGCAGCAGCACCCGGCGGATCATCCGGCGCTCGACCATCCACCGCATCGCGTCGTAGACCGCGACGTACGCCGCGGTGATCGACGCGGTGCGCGTGCCGCCGTCCGCGCGCAGGGCGTCGCAGTCCACGGTGATCGTGCGTTCGCCCATGGAGTCCAGGTCCGCCACGGAACGAAGCGCGCGGCCGATGAGCCGCTGGATCTCCATCGATCGGCCATTGGGCCGTTGCCCGTCGCGCTGGTTGCGCTGCCGTCCGGAACGGGGAAGCATCGCGTACTCGGCGGTGAGCCAGCCCTTGCCCGAGTTCTTGAGGAAGGGCGGGACCCGATCCTCGACGGTGGCGGTGACGTGCATGTGCGTCTCACCCATCTTGATGAGACACGACCCCTCGGCGTGCGGCGAGAATCCTCGCTCGAGGGTGAATGGGCGGAGTTCGTCGGGCTGGCGGCCGTCTTTGCGCATCCGCGGAGTCTACCAGTGAGCTGGCTAGGCGGGCATGCGAGCGGAGACGCTTGGCCCCCACCTTGAACACGCCCGTCCAGCGGGCGTGGCACCCGGGGGTTGTCGCCACGGTCTTGCATCAGCCGCCGCAGCTAGGCGGCGGGGCAGTCTCCGGCGGAGCGCAGGGCGCGGGCCAGCTTCTCGAGGGCCATGCGGAACGAGTCGTCGTCGGGCTCCTCGCTGCGCATGCACCGCGACAGGAGTTCCCACGCTTCGTCGCGGCTCAGATCGAGCCGGATCATCTCGTTGCGGCTGTCCACGAATGGAATTGTCGGAACTTTTCGTAACCCTCTGCACGCAGAATCCGTCAGAACCTATAGAGAGTGGCCATGGAGGGCCCGAAAATCTGGAAGGGAAGGGTCGCTGCAGCAGCTTCTTTCCTTCGTTCAAGGGCCCCCCACGAGCGATTTTCGGTATCGCACCGCCTTTATGGCGCACAATACAGTTGGGAAGATGGCTCTACGATTCTGGACGGGAACGATAACGGCGACGCTGATGGCGTATCCGCTCGTGGCTGCGGCGCAGTCCCCGTTCAACGTGACTCCCGACGACTCCAAGCCCGGAGTCGAGTTGGGCGGAGAGTTCACCACCGATCTGATCACCCTGCGGGCGTCCGGGCCCGGGGTTCCGTTGCGCTTCGGCGGGGTGATTCCCAACACCGAGCGGCTTCTCTTCGACGGACAGGTCCTCCGCAAAGGGGTCGACTACTCGATCGATTACGCCGCAGGCGTCGTGTATCTCATGCGCGCCCAGAAGGCGGGCCAGACGCTCAGTGTGACCTACCGCCACGAGGCAGGACGGGTGGCGTCGACCTCGACCTCGTCCAAAGGCTTCGCCGGCATGAAATACGACCTGGTGCCCGGAGGTGTCCAAGCCGTGCTGGGGTTGGGAATGACCGAGCGGCGGGCCGACGGCAGCGTCCTGACCACCAACCAGTACGGACTGAACAATGCGTTCAAGTTTGGGTCCGGAAGCTTGAAGGGACTGTTCTTGATCGGCGAGAAGGAGCAATCGAACGCGCAATCCCTCTACGAGTATCAGGGTGTGAAGCAGAGCACCGACGTCGGACGCTCGCAGTTCCTGATGCAGAACCTGCAGACGAAGCTCGGGGGCGGGACGTTCGAGGTCGGCTACCAGGACATTTCCAAGAACTTCTCCGCGTTCGGCGCGGTCGCCGATGCCGGCTACGACGCGAAGGTCGTCGATCAGCTGCAAAAGGAGCGCGGCCTGACGCGCACGTCCCTTTCGATGAAGGACGTCGGGCTCGGGTCTGGCGTGAAGATCAGCAACGGCTTCCGATCGGTCGAAGACGACGGCGCGTCGATCGACTGGCAGAATTTTGGTGTGCAGACCGGGGGGCTCAGCCTCAGCTACGATTCGCAGAGCGTGGACGCCGGGTTCAAGCGGTTCAAGGATCTGGGAGAGGCCGACCGCGACCAGTTGAAGAAGGAAGCGGGGATGACCCGCAAGAACTTCGCGGGTTCGTACAAGTCCAGCCTGGCCTCCATGAACTTTGCGGAGAACCGCATCGAGGACCCCGATGGCAACGCGATCGTGCGGCGCACCGTCGGGTTGGACGCGGGGAAATTCAAGTTCAACCTCGGTCAGCAGGAGGTCGAGCGGGAGTTCAACCGGATCAACAGCCTGTTCGCTCAGGAGAAGCAGCAGTTCGGGCCGGAGCTCGGCCTGAAGCGGCAGTGGATGTCGGTGGAAGCGGAGATGTTCCGCGGGTCGCCCATCAAGTTCGCGACCCAGACCGTCGACTCCGACACCGGCGCGTTCAAGAGCAGCGATATCGACGTCAAGGGCAGCGGATGGAGCCTCCAGCACGCGGTGCGCGACGTCGACCCCGGGTTTGGGTCGCTGGGAGCCTTGCCCGCCTCGGAGATCCAGGAGCACATCGACACGATCGCCAACATGTACGACAAGGGCGCCAAGGTCAATCCCAACGAGCGCAACCAGTTCATCCGGCTTTCGGGAATCGAGCGGTCCTTCACCCGGGTGTCCGGGCAACCCTTCAAGAACTGGAACGCCACGTTCGATACGATGGAGCTCAAAGGGCAGCAGGACGACGCGACGGTGCGCTCGTTCGCGCTCGGAGGCAAGGACTTCCAGGCGAACTACCGCTCGATGTCGATCGGCCAGCAGTTCTCGGAACTGGGCTCGCTGATGAACTTCGAGAAGCAGCGCCTGGGCTTGATCGCCGGGTTGGACCGCACGGACTTCGGGCTCAACTTCAAGGTCGGCGGGACTGCGGTCGCCGCGAGCCAGATGAAGGCCGAGACGCCGGACGGCGGCGCCAGCCGAAACGTGGTCACGCTCAACGGCAAGGGCTTGGACGTTTCCGTGACCCAGCGCAGCGTGGATCCCGGGTTCTCCAACGTCAACCAACTCATCGATCCCGAGAAAGACCTGCTCAACGCGATCAAGGGGTTCGACCAGCGAGACATCAAGGCGAAGTGGCAGATTCTTCCGAACCTGCAACTCGAAGCCCTCTGGTACGACTCGAGCAGCGATTCGCTGGATCAGGACCGGATGATGCGCAATACGGCGCTCAGCTACAAGCTCGATCCGCTGACGCAGTTCGACTACGTGAAGCAGGCGGATCGACAGGCCGACCCGCTCAAGGTCCTTTTCTCCAACGTGACCGAGCGGTTCAGCGTCTCCCGCAACTTTGGCCGATATGGAACGCTTCGCTACCTGAGCGAGACGCGCGAGTTCGACGGGTTGCTCGCCAACTTGCCCGACTCGACGAAGCAGTACCTCGCCTACGAGACGAAGCTGGATCCCAAGACGTCGCTCAAGACCGAACAGACCGTCACCCAGTTCGACAACGGCGACCACGAGAACATCAGCGCGAACACCGTCAGCACCGAGGTCGCCAAGGGCGCCGGCGTCAGCGTATCCCAGGTCAACGTGGATCGCACCGGTCAGGATCATGACGAGACGAAACGGAACTATGGATTCTGGGTCGACCTTGGAGGCGGCGTCCGCTTCAGCTACGGTTACGCCCGACACCTCAACGGGGACCAGAACGGCACGCAGCAGAAGCAGATCGGCATGACGCCTGGAACGATCGGTGGATTGCAGGTCGGAAGTGCGACCTACAACGAGAACCGATGGGACGACACCCGCACCCAGTCCGTCGGAAACGTCCAGCTTTCCACGGCCAAACCTCTTACGCTCGGATTCCTGTCGGACGTTAAGTTCAACTTTGGAATCGATACGTCTTCGGACCGATCCAAGTGGCTGAAGGAGAACCGCCTAATCAACTTCACGGGGAAGATCGGAGCGAACTCGGTCGGGTACGAGTACAAGTCCCAGATGCACCCCACGGGGTACCGGGGCATCGACCGGATGTTCTCCTTCTCAACGGACCAGAACGAGAAGCTTCCTTTCCGCGCCAGCATGAAGTACAAGCTGCGCACGCTTCCCTGGGACGAGCAGGTCATGATCCGCGATTACAGCCTGACGGCTCGACCCGCTAAGAACGTCGAGCTCACGCACCAGCTTCTCACCAATCCCGAGGTGGCCAAGGGCGACTCGATCCTCGGCTCGATCACCCAAGCTTCGCGGGTCAATCGATGGAAGCTCGACGTGAAGCAAAACGCCGACCTCACGATTGGCGGAAGCTGGGACGAGCTGATCAACGACCAGAACAACACCATGGTGCGCACCGGCGGCCTCAACCTCACGCTTTTCGGATCGACGGGCTCGCCGCTCCAGCTCTTCTTCGGTGTCGAAGAGAGCGACAAGGGTGGAAGCCGAAGTACGATCAACCGCTATCACATTCGGTTCGACCAGCACCCCGGTCCGAACCAGACGTTCAGCTTCTTCGCAGGAAACGTGAGCTACCAGAAGACGGTGGCCGACGGCCTGAACAAAGACAACTGGACGATTCGGATGGACTATCAGATCCGGTTCTAACCGGCGCCTCGGCCATCCAGGTAAACCTCACGCATGGAAACGGTTTCGTACGCCGGATGGTCGTGCGCGCGATTTGAGTCGGAGCTTGGCGAGGCGCTTGTCACGCTCGATGTTGGACCGCGGGTGATCCGGCTCGCTCCCCACGGCGGGTGCAATCTGTTCCACGAAGTTCCCGAAGAGGCCGGCGTGGTCGGGGGCGAGGGCTTCCGCGCCTACGGCGGGCATCGGCTTTGGACGGCTCCCGAAGATCTCGCGAGGACCTATGCGCCCGACAACGAGGCCGTGCAGGTCGACGAGGACGGCTGGATGTCCGCCGCCCCGGACGCCTCCGGCTTGCGGCGCTCGATGCGAGTCTCCGGCGTCGAAGGTGGGTGGATCGTCGAGCACCGCGTGGCCAACGAATCGGGGTCTTCCATCGAGGTGGCGCCGTGGGCGCTCACGGTCATGGCGCCCGGTGGCACGTGCGTGTTTCCCCAAGAGCCCTTCGTCCCGCATGGCGAGAGTCTGCTCCCGGTCCGCCCTCTGGTGCTCTGGGCGTACACGGCGATGGACGATCCCCGGTGGACGTGGGGTCGCCGCGTGGTGCGGTTGCGGCAGGACCCCGCGCGCGGCCCGCAGAAGGTCGGGGCCAGGGTGAGTGCGGGCGTGGCGGCCTACTCGCTGGGCGAGTGGACTTTTGTGAAGCGGTTCCCCTGCATCGAGGGAGCGGCCTATCCGGACGGAGGGTGCAATTTCGAGGTGTTCACGCGCGAGGACATGCTTGAGGTGGAGTCCCTCGGGCCGATGGCGACTCTAGCCCTAGGAGCGAGCACGACCCACACCGAACGATGGGCCCTGGCGCGCACCTCGGCGCCAACCGAAGACGAGGCCTGCGCGGCCTGGCTGGCCGAGCTGGCCCGCCAGGGCGTGTGAGGCCCGAGGCATTGTCGGGCAAGCACCGGGTGCCACGCCCGCTCGACGGGCGTGAGGCCCCAGGCATTGTCGGGAAAGCACCGGGTGCCACGCCCGCTCGACGGGCGTGAAGACCCCTCACCTCCGATCGGGAGGAACGGCCCAGGCCCCGACGATTTCACCTCCGAGGCGGTCGACCTTGGCGACGGTGGGCTGCACGAGCCCGAGCCGAAGGTCTCCGTAAAGCACCCAGATGCCGCCGGGATGGCGGGCGGAATCGTCCTTCTCAAACTTGCCGTCGGAGGTCCCGGGGAGCGCCAGCCGCGTCACAGCGCGTGCCTGCGCGACGGAGTCGCGGTCGAACCCAATAGCGAAACCGTCCTGGGGGACCGGCTTGCCATCGGCGTCCATGAACTTGTTCGGGTCGTAGGTGTCTCGCGCGCCGAAGTTGGACGTTTCCGCAACGAGCACGATCTGACTCAGGTTGGACACGGTCTCTTTGTAATAACCGCCGTAGGGCGTGAACATTCCGTAGCTGCTGCGCAGGGTGCCGGAGGATTGGCCGGCCTGGGAGCGAACGTTCTCCTCTTCGGTTGCGGTGGGACAGACGAACGTGGCCCTTTCGGTGAAGTAGGGTTCGAGCAGCGAGCACCACGTGAACGGGCGTCCCTCGTCGTCGGTCAGCGGCGTATCTCCCCCCGCCGTCGCATAGACGGGGGGAAACCGGTCGCCGTGGTCCGCCATGTAGAGGCCCATTGCGGTGGCGATCGCCTGGAAGTTCTTGGAGCACAGGTGACGTTCGCTGTTGCCCTTCATGACGGCGTAGATGGGCCAGAGAATGGCGAGCAGCAGCGCGAGGCCCAGCAGGAGGTTTCGCAGCTCTTTCTTCGAGAGGTGACTCGTTCGAGGTCTTTCGTCGACCTCGGACGGGTCGAAGCTCTCGACCGGGGGGCTCATCGGCCGTACGTTACCGTGGTGGCACGGTCCTCGAGGAGGTGATACTCCTCCAGCGTTTTGGGCAGCAGCCGCGTGTCGAGCTCGAGGTTGTAGTTGCTCGCAGGGAGCACGGGGACAGTCCCGAATTTGATGTTGTCCGCGCTCACCTTGCGGGCGAACATCGCGAGGGCCGCCACCTCGCTGGGGTTGAGCCCGCCGCCCAGAAGCTTGACGGCCTGGTCCGCGACGCGGTTCAGGTTGCTTGGGTTCCCGAGGGCCGCTTCCTTAAAGGAGAGCAGGAAGTTCTTCTGTCGTTCCGACCTCGCAAAATCCGAGTCGCTGTGGCGGAAACGGACGTAGCACATGGCGTTGTACCCGTCGAGCTTCTGCTTCCCCGGCTGGAGGTCGATGAACAGCCCGCCGCGCTTGTCGGTCCACTTCATCCGCTTCTCGACGAAGACTTCGACGCCTCCGATGAGGTCGACCATCTTCTGCAGGGCCTCGTAGTCGATCGTGACCACCTTGTCGATGGGCACGCCCAGCACCTGCTCAGCGGCCTTCTTGGCCAAGTCGGCCCCGCCGATGCTGTGGTAGGCGTTGATCTTCTGGTTGCGGTACCCCGGCACGCGCACGAGAAGATCGCGGGGAATCGTCACCCCGCTGATCCGGTTCTTCTTGAAGTCCAACCGGGCCACGAGCATCATGTCGCTGCGCGCCTGGGTGCGCAGGACCTGTTTGCCCCCGTACGCGCGGTCTTCGTCGCACCCGAGCACCAGGAGCGTGACCGTGTCGCGCGTGAACACGTCTTCGGGCGCCTTCTGCGTGAACGTCTGGACGATGCCGGCGCGGAGCACCTCGCTGTCCGTGACCCAGTGCGCCAGGGCCGCACCTGCCAGGATTACGGCGCAGAAGACGGTGTAGTACAGAATGCCGAGCACTCGGTACCAGCGGGGCGTGGGGCGGGTTTTGCGGACGGACATGGCTGTTGGGGAGGCCCATTATGACATACGCCCGGGAAGCCTACTTGGCTTCCGGACGATGGGGAAAGGCGACGCGAAAGGTCGTTCCCGTGCCGGGTTCGGAATCGATGGAGACCTTGGCATCGTGCGTGGCGGCCAGTTCGAGGACGATCTTCGTGCCCCAACCCGAGCCCGTGCCTTTGTCCCATTGGCTCTTCGCGTTGCCGGCAAGGATGCGCGCCGCGATCTCCGGGGTCATGCCCGGACCGCTGTCCGTCACCTCCACGATGTGATGGCTCCCATCGAATCGGTAGCGCACCAACACCTCCCCAAACATGGCTTCGTGCTCGGAGGCCAGCTTCTCCTGCCAGTCGGACGGCACCGTTTCGCGCACGGCCTTGATCGCGTTGCCAACGAGGTTCTGCACGATCCGGAAAACGTACAGCTCGTCGTGGAGCGTGGGAGGGGCGTTCTCGTCGATCTCGTACCGCAGGGCCACGTGGTTGCGCCGTCCGTCGGTCTCGAGGTATGCCGCGCTGCTCTGGATCGTGGCGGCCATCGGCGCGACTGCGAGATTGGGCCGCAGCGAGCGCCCCGCCGAAAGGTCGCTGATCAGGCGGGAGTAACCCACGATGCGATCGACCGACTCCCTGAGTTCGCGGAACGTATCTTCGAGCGAGTCCACGTACATCGAGACCGTGTCCGAAGGCTCGGGCCCGATCTCCTTGCGCAATCCCGGCATGACCAGTTCCGAAAACGACAGGTTGGAAAACAGACTTGCGGCCAAATTGCCGATGTCGTGGCTGACCTTGCCCATACCAAGCAGCGTCGAGGCGCGGGCGGACTCTTCGAGGAGCTGCGAGTTCAAGTACGCCAGAGTGGAGACGGCGGCCACGGTGTCCAGCACGGCGGCGTCGTTCTCGTTGAAGCAGCCTTGGCGCTTGTTCAGAAGTTGCACGACCCCGATGGGCTCCTCCTCCTCCATCATCAGGGGCGCGGTGATCATCGTGCGCACCACGACCCCGGTCGCCTCTTCGATCGAAGAGCGCGCGCTCTCGGCGTTCTGCTGGAACTCGCTGATCTGGATCTTGCGCGTCTGGAACGCCGTGCCCGCGATGCCGAAATCGTCGGGGATCGACCGATCGGGCAACCTCTCGGTCACCTCAGCGGGAAGCACGTGCTGGAAGATGAGCCTCTTGGCCGCCGGATCGTGCGTGTAGATCGTGCCGCCTTCGGCGCCGACGGCCTCGACGCAAATGGCCAACACGTCCTTCAGCAACGTGTCGAAGTCGCCGGTGCTGGCGAGTTTCCGCGTCGCGAGATGGACCGCGCGAATCAACCCCTCGTTCGTGTCCATCGGTGAAGAAGGGTACCCGCGAGGACCCTATCCAAACCGGCCCGAGATGTAGTCTTCGGTCTCCTTTCTCTGGGGAAAGAGAAAGATGTCTTGGGTCGTGTTCGTCTCGACCAGTTCGCCGAGCATGAAGAACGCGGTGAAGTCGCTGGCGCGCTGGGCCTGCTGCATGTTGTGCGTCACGATCAGGATCGTGTAGCGGCTCTTGAGTTCGAAGATCAGGTCCTCGATGCGCGAGGTGGCGATGGGATCGAGCGCGGAACAGGGCTCGTCCATGAGGATGATTCTCGGATCGACCGCGATGGCGCGGGCGATGCAAAGGCGCTGCTGCTGGCCGCCGGAGAGCGCCAGCGCGCTGTTGTTCAGCTTGTCCTTGACCTCCTCCCACAGGGCGGCGCTACGCAGGCTGCGCTCGACGATCTCATCGAGTTCGTCGCGCCGACGCACTCCGTGCAGCCGGGGTCCGAAGGCGATGTTCTCGTAGATCGATTTCGAAAAGGGGTTGGGCTTCTGGAATACCATCCCCACCACTTTGCGCAGGGCCACCGGATCGACGTCCTTGTCGTAAAGGTCCATGCCGTCGAGGGTGATCGAACCGGTCAGCTTGGTTCCGTCGATGAAGTCGTTCATCCGGTTGATGCAGCGGAGGAACGTGGATTTGCCGCACCCCGAGGGGCCGATGAGCGCGGTCACGCGATTGGAGGGGACGTCGAGGTTGATCCCCTTGAGCGCGTGAAACGCCCCGTAGTGGAAGTGAACGTCCCGCGCGACGATCTTCGGCTTCGTCGCGTCGGGGGAAGCCACTTCCTTGGGCGCGGACGCGGGGATCATGTCGTCGATGGTACCGCCTCCGTGTTAAGGCTTTGTGAATGGAGCGCGGCGTGGCGCATGGCGTGATCGACGAGAACGAGGGCGACCATCGCCTCGACCATCGGCACCGCGCGGGGGAGCACGCAGGGGTCGTGGCGTCCGCGGCCGGCCAGCGTGGTGTTCACGCGATCCGTGTCGATCGTGTCCTGCTCCTTGAGGATCGTGGCGGTCGGTTTGAAGGCCGCGCGCAGGGTGATGGGCATGCCGTTGGAGATGCCCCCTTGGATCCCGCCGCTGCGATTGGTCGGCGTGGTCACGACCTTGGCCGCGTCGGCGCGGAACGCGTCGTTGTGTTCCGACCCTTTGAGGTCGATCCCCGCGAAGCCGCTTCCATTCTCGAAGCCCTTGCAAGCCGGCAGGGACACGATCGCTTTGGCCAAGTCCGCCTCCAGCTTGTCGAAGACCGGCTCCCCCCAGCCCGCGGGCACGCCGCGGGCCACGCATCCGACGACGCCCCCCACGGAGTCTCCTTCCTTGCGCACCGCTTCGATGAGAGCGAGCATGGCTTCAGCCGTGGCGGGGTCCGGGCACCGAACGATGTTCGCCTCCACCTGGTCTCGAGTCACCGTTTGGGCGTCCACCTCGGCGCGAAGGCGCTGGACCTGCTCGACCCACGCGACGATCTCGACGCCGAATCGCTCGGCGAGGACCTTGCGGGCCACGGCGCCGGCGGCCACCCGGCCGATCGTCTCGCGGGCCGACGCCCGGCCGCCCCCGGACCATGCGCGAATGCCGTACTTCTCGTCGTACGCGAAGTCGGCGTGGGAGGGCCGGTATTTGGTCCGCATCTCCTCGTAGTCCCGCGATCGGGCGTCCTCGTTGCGCACGAGAAGCAGGATCGGGGTGCCCAAGGTCAGGCCGTCCTGAACGCCGGAGAGAATCTCCACGCGGTCCGACTCCTTGCGTTGCGTGGTGATACGGCTTTGCCCCGGACGGCGACGGTCGAGTTCGACCTGAATGTCGCGGGCGTCGAGCGAGAGTCGGGGTGGACACCCATCCACGACGACGCCGACCGCTCCCCCGTGGGACTCGCCCCACGTCGAGATCCGAAACAGCGTGCCCATGCTGCTCGACATGGCCCGGATCGTACCCGCGTGGAGACACTGGCATCGCGAGGGCGATCTGCCGCATGATTCGGGCGTGGAGTCGCCATTCTTCTATCACCCGCGCATGCTGGCGTACGACTTTGGCCCGAGACACCCTCTCAAGCCGGAGCGGCTCCGCCGCGCCGTCGAGTTGATCGGACAGTGGGGAATCGCGCCGAACGACCCCGGAGAAGGCCGGCTCGAAGACGTGCTGCGCGTGCACGACCCCCTCTTCGTCGAGACGGTGGAGGGCCTTTCGCGAGGCGCCTTTGTGAACGAGTCGGTGAGGCGGCTCACCGGCTTTGGGACGATCGACAATCCCGTGTTTGCCGGGATGTTCGAGGCTTCGCTCGCCTATGTCGCGGGCAGCGTGCGCGCGGCAGAGGCCGTGCGCGACGGAGCGCGGCTCGCATTCGGCCTCGCAGGAGGCCTTCACCACGCACACCGCTCCCGTGCGAGCGGGTTCTGCGTGTTCAACGACGCGGCGATCGCCCTGTCCGTGCTCCGCGAGCGCTTCTCAAGAGTCGCCTACATCGACATCGACGTCCACCACGGCGACGGGGTCCAGTTTCTCTTCGAGGAGGACCCCCAAGTGCTGACCTGTTCGATCCACGAGTCCCCGGCGTCTCTCTTTCCCGGAACTGGAAGGGCCGATGATGTGGGGCCAGCCGGGACGGCCGTCAACGTGCCTCTCGCCGCGGGAACCACGGGCGACGTCTGGCTTTGGGCCTTTGAGCACGGCATCCTCGAACCGATCACGCGCTTTGAGCCTGAGGCCGTGGTCCTCCAGATGGGGACCGACGCCCATGTGGACGACCCTCTGGGCCATCTCAGGGTTTCCGCGCAAGAGTGGCTGCGCGCCGTCGTCCTTGTTCGAGAGCTGGGACTGCCGATCGCAGCCCTTGGGGGAGGGGGCTACAACCTGGACAATGTGCCCCGGATGTGGGGGGCCGCATGCGTAGCGCTGGCGGGAGGCGTCGTGCCCGACACGCTGCCCGAAGATCTGGCCGAAACTTGGGGGATCGCGGGGACCTTCGATACGGAGCTTCCCGAGCCGCGGAACCGCGGAAGAGAGGAGGCCGAGGCCGCGGTGGAGGTGCTCTGCCGGACGCTTTCCTGGTGATGCTCCACAGGTTGGGACCGACGCGCCGAAGGCGACTTTTCGCGACCACGACACTAGGTACGCTCCCATTCACGCATGCGTAGAGATTTCGACTTCGACAGCTTGGGTGTGGGCTCGGGCCGTGGTACCGAGGGGCCCACGCGCGGGCAGTTGCGGGTCGGGTGCTCGATTCTCGGACTCGTCGCGCTGCTCGTTCTGCTGCTCGCCGCGATCGCGCCCTACACCGACTACCTCTGGTACGTCCACGATGCGCGCCAGCCGCAGGTGTACCTTACGGCGTACGCGATGCGCGGGAAACTGTTCGTCGTTGGATTTGTGGTCGCGCTCGGCGTCTTGCTGCTCAATCTTGGCAAAGCGTTGACGATCTCGGTCGTGTACGACAAGGTGCCTCAGACCCCCGCCGAGATGTTCCTCTCGAACGCGGTGGCCTACGTCCAGAACAACACCGGCAAGGTCTCCAAGGTCGTCTCCACGGGGCTTGCGTTGCTCTTCGGGCTCAGCCTCCAGTCGGCTTGGAACGCCGCCCTGCTCGCCTCGAACTCCCAAGTGTTCGGCAAGAACGATCCGACCTTCGGGATGGATCTCGGATTCTTCGTGTTCAAACTGCCGTGGCTGCAGGTCCTGGCGAACTATGCGTTCGGGCTGTTGTTCGTGACCACGTTCCTCACGACCGGCATCTACCTGGGGCTGAAGGCGCTGGCCTCGCTCGCCCGCATCGATTTGGGTCGACCTGCGGAGAGGGTGCACGTCGGGGTGCTGGTCGGATTGACCGCGATCGCCTACGCCGTCCAGCTTTGGCTCCACCGCTACGAGTTTGGGTTGATCGACAGCGCCCAGTTCACGGGTGCGGGCCTCGCAGGCATGCGGCGGCTTGCTGGACTCACGGCCTTCACGATCGTTTTGGCAGCGGTGGGGTTGGTCTCGATGGTGTTCGCCAAGCGCATCCAGCGCGTGCGGCCGGTGCTTGTGGTCGGCGGCTCGCTCTTTGTCCTCTATGTGCTGCTGCTGGGCGTGGTTCCCGGCTTGAGCCAAAGGCTGGAAGTCGAACCGAACAAGTTCGAAGCCGAGGGGCCCTTCGCGCTCAAGGCGATCACGATGACCCGCTTCGCCTACGGGCTCGACGGGATGGAGGTTCGCGAAAGCCAGGTGCGAGACGAACCGACCGCCCAAGAGGTTGCCGCCGCGCAGCCGACCCTCGAAAACATGAGGCTCTGGGATCCCGAGGTGCTGCGGCGTTCGATCGAGGGCATCCAGGGACTGAGGCCGTACTACACGTTCCAGGACGTGGACATCGACCGGTACCTGCTGGACGGGAAACAGACCCTTGTGATGCTCTCGCCCCGAGATATTCGCGTCGATGGGCTCAGCGCCAGCGCGCGCACGTGGGTCAACGAGCGGCTCCAGTACACGCACGGTTACGGACTGACCATGTCGCCCGTGAACACGGCCACCACGATCGGCCAGCCGACGTTCGTGATCAACGACATGCCGCCGAAGGCGCCCGCGAGTCTCCCGGTGGACGAGCCCAGAATCTACTACAGCGACTTTCGCGACGGGATTGGGCGCTCGGGCGAGTCCTACGCGATCGTCGACACGAAGATCGACGAGTTCGACTATCCCGGCCAGGACTCCGAGCAGAAGACGCGGTGGAAGGGAACGGGGGGCGTGCCCATCGGTTCGCCCTTGACCAAGGCGGTCTACTCCCTGGCGCTGGGCGACGGCAATCTGCTGGTGTCTGGAAACATCACGTCGACCACTCGCCTCTTGTATCGGCGCGGCGTCGTGGAGCGCGCGTCCCTGATCTTCCCGTTCCTGCACTTCGACAACGACCCCTACATCGTGGTCTTTGGGGGGCGGCTGCTTTGGATCCTCGACGCGTACACCACCACCGGCCAGGTTCCGTACAGCGCGAGGGTGGGTGGGCCCGAGCCGCTCAACTACATCCGCAACTCGGTGAAGGTGGTCATCGATGCGTACACGGGCGAGACGACCGGTTACGCGGTCGAGCCCGACGAGCCGATCCTGAAGGCCTACCGGAAGATCTATCCCGGGCTCGTGAAGGACCCCTCAGCGATCCCCGAAGGGTTGCGGTCCCATTTCCGGTACCCGGAGGACCTCTTTTCGCTCCAATCGATGCAGCTCGCGCAGTACCACGTGAACGACACGACCGTCTTCCTGAACAACGAGGACGCGTGGGATTTGGCGTTTGAGCGCAACATCAGCGGCGACACGGCCCAGATGCGGCCGTACTACGTGCAGCTTCAGCTTCCGGGCGAAGCGAAGGACGGGTTCATGCTGATCCTGCCCTTCACGCCGCGCCAGAAGGGCAACCTGAGCGGCTGGTTGGCGGCCCAGTGCGACCCCGATGAGTACGGCAAGCTGGTGCTCTACAAGTACCCGAAGGGAGCGAACATCGCCGGTCCGACGCAGATGGAGGCGCGGTTCAACCAAGATCCCGTGATCGCGGACCTCAACCGGCAGTTCAACAACGACCAAAGCCAGATTCTCGTGGGCAACCTGCTCGTCGTGCCGATCGGGCGCAGCGTGATGTACGTCGAGCCGATGTTCTTGCAAAGCCGCACGTCCGGAATCCAGCCGATTCCGGAGTTGAAGAAGGTGATCCTCGGCCTCAACAACAAAGTTGTGGTCGCCGACACGTATCGGCAGGCGCTGGAGAAGTTGTTCGGCGATGGCAGCGCGGCTCCCGAGAGGGTGGAAGTGCCGCCGGACCAGACGCCGCCGAAACCCGAGAATCCTCCCTCCACGGTGCTCGACGCGGCCCAGGTGCAGGAGCTGAAGCGGTTGTTGGAGGCGCAGGACGAGGCCCTTCGGAAGGGTGATTTCGCGCGCTTCGGCGCCCTGCGCGAGGAGCTCCGCAAGAGGATCGAGGCTTTGGAAGGTCCTCGATGACCCTGACCACCGGGCGGATCGCGACGATGGCAGGGGAGCTGCGTCCCCCCTCGGACAAGTCCCTGACCCACCGCGCCTACATGCTCGGGGCGGCGGCCGCGGGGCCGTCGGTTGTGAGAAACCCGCTTCGCGGCGAGGATTGCGAGGCCACGCTTCGCTGCTTGGAGGCGATGGGATTGCGGGCGACTTGGACCGGACGGGACGAGGTGCGGCTCGATCCCGCGGCCAGATGGCACTCTCCCGCCGAACCGCTGGACTGCGGCAACAGCGGCACGACGATGCGTCTGCTCAGCGGCCTGGTCGCTTCGCGGCCCATCGAAGCCGAGCTGGTGGGCGACGCGTCCCTTTCGCGGCGCCCGATGGGGCGCATCGCCGAGCCTCTGCGCCGCATGGGCGCAACGGTCGAGGGCGACACGGCGCCGCTACGCATCCAGGGCGCCTCGCTGCAGGGGATCGACCACGTGTCGCTGGTCGCGAGCGCCCAGGTGAAGAGCTGCATTCTCTTGGCGGGGCTGCGGGCCAAGGGAACGACCCGCGTGCTGGAACCCGATCCGAGCCGCGACCACACGGAGCGGATGTTGCGCGCGATGGGAGTGGAGGTGCGCGAGTCGACGAGCGGGACCGGGCATCGCGTGGAGGTCGACGGCGGCGCCTCGCTGCGCCCGCTCGAGTTCGACGTTCCGGGCGACGTCTCCAGCGCGGCGTTCTTCATGGTGGCCGCGGCCCTCGCCCCCGAGTCGCGGGTGACGCTGAGGGACGTGAACGTCAATCCGACGCGGACGGGGATTCTCGACGTGTTCATGGCGGCGGGGATCCGAGTGATCGAGCTGGACCGCCACGATCGGGGGGGCGAACCGGTGGCGTCGCTCGAGATCCACCCGGAACCGATTCCGATGGCGTTCGAGATCACGGGCGCGCTGGTGCCGCGGTTGATCGACGAGATTCCGGTGCTGGCCGTGCTCGCGAGCCAGTGCGACGGCATCAGCATCATTCGAGACGCCGAGGAGCTGCGCAAGAAGGAGAGCGACCGCATCGAATCCGTCGCCGCCGGGTTGCGGGCGATGGGGGTGCGCGTCGAGGTCGAGCGCGACGGCATGATGATCTGGGGGCCTGCGCGGCTCCAGGGAGCGACGGTCGACGCGCAGGGCGACCATCGGCTGGGCATGGCGTTCGCCGTCGCCGGCTTGTTTGCGGAGGGGCAGACCACGGTGGTGGGTGCCGACGCCATCGCCACGTCCTATCCGGGGTTCAAAGACGATTTGTGGAGTCTGTGCGTTGTCTAAGCTCGTGATCGCGATCGACGGACCGGCGGGTTCGGGGAAGAGCACGGTGGCCAAGCGCGTGGCTCGCGAACTGGGGTTGAGCTACCTCGACACGGGCGCCATGTACCGCGCGGTGGCGCTGAAGGCGTTCCGCGCGGGATTCGGTCCCAACGACGGCGACGCGGTCGGCGCGCTCGCGGAGCGCACCCACATCGGGTTCGGGCCCGGCGATCCGCAGAAGGTGTTCCTCGACGGGGAGGAGGTCACGAGCCTGATCCGCACGTCGGAGATCGGCGAGTTGGCGAGCGCGCTCAGCGCCCACACGCCCGTGCGGCGCGCCCTCGTCGCGCGCCAGCGCGAGCTGATCGCGCAGGGAGGCGTGACGTTGGAGGGGCGCGATACGACGACCGTGGTCGCCCCGAACGCGGACCTGAAGGTGTTCATGACCGCCTCGGTGGACGTTCGGGCGCGACGCCGCACCGACGAACTGCTCCAAAAGGGCCTCCCTGCCGACTTGGACGCGATTCGGGCGGCGATCGAGGAGCGCGACCACCGCGACTCCACGCGCGCCGACAGTCCCCTGAAGATCGCGGACGATGCGGTGGTGATCGAGACCGACCACCTCACGGTGGAAGAGGTCGTCCGCCTCGTGCTCAGCTACCTGTGAGGGCGCAGAGGGTTTCACGCAGAGGCGCAGAGGCGCGGGGGGACGTTTCACGCAAGGAACGCAATGGGCGCAAAGGGGGGGGCGTGTCTCAAGACGTGGTGTACGAAGCATCGAGGTCGGCTCGCCCGAGCGCGGGGCGCGCGCGTTCCAGACGATGACCCAGCTCGACGGCTCGCTAGGAGAAACTTCCAACGAGTTCCACTACGCCTACGACCAGGCGGGGCGTCTTCGCCACGCGGCGTTCGCGCAGACTCCGCAGTCCCACATGACGGGCTGGCCCTACTACACGGGGCAGGATCCCGCGCAGACCCGGGCGCACACGCTCTACTCGTACGACGGCGCCGGCCGGTCCACCGGGGTGGAGACGTACTTCCAGACGTGGAACCCGACCCTCGCGGATTACGAAGGGCAGAGCAAGATCGCCCAGGGGTACCTCTACGACGAGCGCGGTCTGCGTTCGTCGCAACAGTTCCTCAGCGGCGTCCCGGGCGGGCCGGAGTGGTCCACGCTGCGCACGGAGACGTACACCTACGAGCCTCAGCGCGGGTACCTGACCAGCGTGAACTACGGAGACGGCTCGCCCGTGAGCACGTGGACGTACGACCTTGCCGGGAACCGCGCCTCGTGGAATCTCTCCGTCGGGCCGTACCTGTACGACAATCTCAACCGCTTCACCTACCACCCGAACACGACGTACACGAACGATCTGCTCGGCAACCGGACGTGGGAGAACTACGGCCTGCCGGGCGGAAAGCGCTACGTCTACGACGAGCTGAGCCGCGCGACGAGCATCTGCGGCGAGACGGACGGCGCGGCGTACGAGTACCGGGCGGACGGGATGCGCGTGGAGAAAGTCTCGGGTCTGACGATCACGTGGAACCCCGCCGACAAGACGCACCGCTCGGGCTGGTACGACCAGAACTGGTCGGTCAACAAGGCGACGACGCGCTACTTCTACGACGGCCAGATGTGCATGGAGGAGGACTTCATGCCCGAGGCCGGCGGCAACGGCGAGCCATCCGTGACGCGTTACGGCCTGGGCGCGCGCGGCATCGACATGATCGAAAGGACCACGGCGCAAGGCGCCACGCGGGCGTATCCGTTGTACGATGGACATGGAAACATGCTCGCCACGATCTCGCTCTCGGGAGCGCTCGCCAACCAGCGCCACTACGACGTCTGGGGCGCGGTGCGCGCCGAGCAGGACGTGGACGCGGTGAACCCCCGCGGCCAGTACGTGGCGAACCTCGGGCACCAGACGGATGTGGAGTCCAATCTCATCTACATGCGGGCGCGCTACTACGACCCGGGGACCGCGCGGTTCGTGACCGAGGACCCGGCCAGGGACGGGGTCAACTGGTTCGTTTACTGCAACAACGATCCGGTGAACACGGTGGATGCCGATGGGAGGGCATGGGACACATTTGAGGCCCTGTGGAGGTCAATAGCTCCCCTGTTATCTTCCTTCGGATTGCGCGGGATGTTAGGAATAGGCACGAAATTCGGCGCGCGAATGCTCGGCAAAGCTCTTGTTGCGGTTGGCTTCGTACTTGCGAGGGTTGGATATGGGATGGCATCCTATGCCCGAATTCTTGCGCAAAGCGAGAACTTCTTTGCCCGAATTGGCGGAGCTGTTTTGGGCAGGCTCCGAGCGAAGGCCGTTGCGGCGAGCCTCTCCATACGTTCGGTTGGCTACTTCATGGAGGCTTTTGGAAGCGATGTACCGTTTGGACCCACCAAGGGCTGGAGAGAAATAGACTTTGATGATTGGATCTTCCCAAACTGAATCTGGAGGAGTGCAGATAGTCGGATCCAAGATGCCAACCTCCGAGGTTTCAGGATTAAGCTCATGTTCTCAGCATTGATTAGAACCGCGCGGCGGATGGTGGGTGCTGGCGGGAAACTGATTCGGTATTCTGCTAGTCTCGACGGCGCTGTGCACTTGCGAGATATCGAGTCCAAGGAAGTCCTTGCGTCGCTAATGTTGTTGCATGAAAACTACAGGTGGCGGAACTTGGAAGATCTCAAGGGTGACTTGCACCGCGCAAAGGTGGCTGCTGATCGACTCTGGGTATTGCCCCCCGTACATTCCCATTGTGAAAAAGATGTGCTTGGGAGACTGGAGAATACCGTTGTAGTCCTTAATGGCATTTGGGTCTATCCGAATCTTGTCGGCTCCGAACCTCATGGGAACTCGATTGCCGAGCGCCTAGAGTCATTGCATCGCGGATTAGGTGCGCCAATAGAGATCCTAACGGAGTCCGATGTCACTTTACTCAGTGAATGTCTTGGTCGATAAGGGAAACGACGCCACCTCGCTCCTGACCGGCGCCACTACGACCCGTTCGACTCGCTACGCTCGCTCGGGGCAGGCGTCTGGGGCGCGGTGCGCGCCGAGCAGGACGTGGACGCGGTGAACCCCCGCGGCCAGTACGTGGCGAACCTCGGGCACCAGACGGATGTGGAGTCCAATCTCATCTACATGCGGGCGCGCTACTACGACCCGGGGACCGCGCGGTTCGTGACCGAGGACCGGGCGCGGGGGGAGTTTTCACGCAAGGAACGCAATGGGCGCAAAGGGGTGGGGAGGGCTCACGCAGAGGCGCAGAGGCGCGGGGGGACTTTTCACGCAAAGAACGCAATGGGCGCAAAGGGGTTTCCCCAAGGCCCAAGGCCCAAGGCCCAAGGCCCAAGGCCCAAGGCCCAAGGCCCAAGGCCCAAGGCCCAAGGCCCAAGGCCCAAGGCCCAAGGCCCAAGGCCCAAGGCCCAAGGCCCAAGGCCCAAGGCCCAAGGCCCAAGGCCCAAGGCCTAAGGCCCAAGGCCCAAGACCAAGGACGAAGGCCCAAGGCCCAAGGCCCAAGGCCCAAGGCCCAAGGCCCAAGGCCTAACTCGCTCCGCCATACTTCTTCGGCAGTGGCAGGTTGGGGCCTTCGGCTTGCCAGGTGAGGTTGGCGATCCACCAGCGCGTGCCGTCGTGGACGAGCTGGATGCTGTTGATGCCGCGCGCGATCGGCTTGTCGCCCTTTTTGAGGCGGGACTCGTACGTGCTGAAGACGTGGGAGATGCCGCCGAAGGACTCGGTCGTCTTGGCGACCTCGGATTCGAAGAAGCCCTGCGTTTCGAGGAACTTGCGGTTTTGCTCGATGTACTCGTCGACGGTCATCGGGCGAAAGGCGCCCGTGCCGTCGGGGCGGCGCACCACGGGCGTGAGCCTGGCGCCGGGGGCGAAGAGCGACCGCATGCGGTCCCAATCGCGGGCTTGGCCGCCGGGGCCGCTGATGACGTCGTAGAGCGCGGAAACGAGCGTCTCGGGAGACTTCCCGTCGGGCGAAGGGGGCGTTTGGGCCCATCCGAACGACGAGGCCAGGACGAGCAGAGGCAGAGCGAACGCTTTCATGCCGCAGTATGGGCGCTGAGAGGCGCGGAGGAGGGGAGGGTTTCACGCAGAGGCGCAAAGGCGCGGAGGCTCTTTGTGCGGACGGCGGGGGCGGGGAGGGCTTCACGCAACGAGCGCAAAGGACGCAAATGTCTGACAGCCAAGGACCGATCCTCCGGCTTGGGCCTCATGGGTGCCACGCCCGCTGGACGGGCTTGCAGCACTGGGGAGCCTCCCGCGCACCCCCTACGGTCGAAGTTCCCCCGGGCGGATCGAGAACAACTCCAGCGTGAGGTTGTGGTAGGCGTCGGTCAGACCCTCGGAGCGCATGCCGAGCCGCCTTGCGACGGCGAGCGACCGTTCGTTGGTCGGCAGCACGATCGCCCAGATCGTGTCCAGCCCGAGGCTTTCGAACCCGTAGGCCACGGCGCCGCGTCCCGCCTCGGTGGCGTACCCTTGGCCCCAATGGGCGTGCCCCAGATGCCAGCCGACCTCCACTCGCTCGGACTCGGGAAGCGGTTTCAAAATCACGGAGCCCACAATCGTGCCCGAGTCCGACGCCTCGAGCGCCCAAAACCCCATGCGGCCCGCGAACGGGGCGTTCCTTTCCAACACCGCGGACAATCGCTCGCGCATGGCCCCGATATCGGGAGCGGGACCCGTTCCCAGCGTCTTCATCACGCGCGGGTCGCCGTAGATCTCGAAGGCGGCGTTCACGTCGTCGAGGGTCCACGGGCGGGCGAGCAGGCGGGCTGTTTGGAAGATCGCCACTCCGAGAGCATACACGCAGCTCGGAGCGGGGTCTGCGGTCAGGTCCGAGCCGTAAAGGGAGCCTCGTCCATCGCTACGCACACGCTCTCCCACTCAAGTCCGCACACGCGGTTTCGACCTTGCTGTTTGGCGCAGTAGAGCGCTCGATCGGCCCGTTGCACCAGCGCGTCTCCCGAAGCGGGAACAGCGCTCGAGACCGCGACGCCGATCGAAACGGTGACGGACCGGTTCGGCCACGTCGAACGCTCGACCGTGGAACGAAGCCGTTCTGCGATGGCGCGACCCTCCTCCTGCGTGGTGGCCGGAAGGAGGAATGCGAACTCCTCGCCTCCGTAACGGGCGACCATGTCGCGCGGCCGGCAGTGCTCGACCAGCAGGTGGGCGAGCTGCCGAAGCAGCTCGTCTCCCGCGGGATGGCCGAAGGTGTCGTTGTACTGCTTGAAATGATCGACGTCGAGCATCAACACGGTCATCGGCTCGTGGCGGGTGATCGCGTGGGCAAGCTCGGCCTCCAACCGTTCGCGGAACGCCCGGTGGTTCTTGAGACCAGTGAGGCCGTCGCGCGTCGCCAGCTCGGAGAGTGTGCGATTGGCTTCCACCAGTTCGATCTGGCTCCTTTCGAGCTTGGTCGCGTACGACCGGATCCGCTCGAGCTGTTGGGCGATCTGGTCGCGCATCTCCCTGATCTGGGTGACGTCCGTGGCCGTCGTCACAGCCCCGAAGACGGCCCCCTTGGAGTCGACGAGGGGAAAGGTGTTGGTCAAAACGCTGAGCGTCGTTCCATCGGAGTACCGGACCGTCCGTTCGCGATTCTGGATCGCCGCGCCGGCCAGAACCGCGGAGACGGTCTCGCGGACCTCCTCCGGGGCCGCTTCGAAGGGAAGCACGTCCCACGGTCGGCGCCCGCTCGCTTCTTGCGCGGTGAGCCCGAAGAGCCGTTCGGCCTGGCGGTTCCAGAACTCGATGCGGCCCTCCGAGTCCAGGGTGAAGCCCGCAATGGGCAGGCCCTGGAACATCTGCTCGTACTGCTGGCGGGACGCTTGGGCGATATGGCTCGCCAATCGCAACTCGGCATTCTTGCGCTTGAGATCGCCGGCGAAGGAGATCAACGCCGTGGTTTGATGCCTCACGTTGGATTCGAGTTCCGATCGAACCAGCAGGTGGCGCCAGTGGACCCTCCCCAGGAGTCCGGCGATCAGAGCCAGCACGAGGGGGACGCAATCCACGATCCAGAGAAGGGGCCTCCTTGCGTGGGCGGCGGCGAGGCCATCGAAGTCGAGAGCGGTGTGGGAAAGGGACGCGTCGAGCACGTTCGCGGCGAGCGGGAAGCAGCAGCCCACCGCAAAGCCGACGAACGCGTACCGCAATGCGGTGCGTGTCCGGAGCGGCCTATTGTCGGTGCGTCGGCGCCCAATCTTCATACCAGTCTGATTTTCGGTCGAATCGGGTGCAAAGTGCAGGTTGGGAAGGAATTGGGGCCCAGGGCTCGTAGAGAGGGTCATGAGTTTCGCGAAGGTATCCGCTGCCGGCGTCGCCCTGCTCGTTGCAGTTGGAGTGGCCTCGGCCCAGAACCTTTCCAATCCGGGCAACTGGCGCTCGACGGCCAAGGACCTGCCCGAGGACAACAGCCATTCGCACTTTGGATCGGCGTTCAACACGGGACCCCGTCGCCACGCGCTGCCCAATCCCGGGGCGGGAGGCGTCCACTTTCCCATCACCACGGCCTCGCCGGACGCCCAGGCGTTTTTCGATCAAGGGCTGAACCTCGTCTACTCCTTCCAGTGGCTGGAGGCCGAGCGCGCGTTCCGAGAGGGGCTGCAGCACGATCCGGAGTGCGCGATGCTGTACTGGGGCTTGGCGATGACCGACTCGGGAAGGGGCAAGGAGTTCGTGGAAATGGCCCGGGAAAAGGCGGGCGCGATCACGGACCGCGAGCGGCGCTACATCGACGCCCTCGGGCTGCTGTTCAAGGGCAAGAGCCGGAACGAGGGGGCCGATGAGAACCGGGCCGCACTCAAGGCCCTGATGGAGGCGTATCCGGACGATCTCGATGCGAAGGCCATGTACGCCTGGACCCTGCCCAAGAAGAACCCGGAGACGATGGACGGGTTGCTGCGGGAGGTCTTGGCGGTCAACCCGCTCCACCCGGGAGCCAACCATTACCGGATCCACCTGTGGGACGGCGTGCCCGACCCGAGGCGGGCCCTCGACAGCGCGGCGAACTACACGATCGCCGCTCCCAACGTCGGCCACGCCCAGCACATGCCGGGGCACATCTACGCCTCGTCCGGCCTTTGGACGCAAGCGGTCGACTCCATGGACCGAGCCACGCGGGTCGAGAAGAAGTTCATGGCGCAGTACGGCTTCCTCCCCCACGAATCGTGGAATTACGCCCACAACCAGGACTATCTGATTTCCAACCTGGGCTACGTGGGCCGGATCAGCGAAGGGCTGCGGCTTGCGCGAGAACTGCTCGACGTTCCCCGCGATCCGAAGGGGAACACCGCGACGGGGTACGGTCCTGCGGGCAACGGCCGCTTCGACACGATGCGGATGAATGTGCGCGGGGAGCGCTGGGATTCGATCCTGGCCGCCGCCTCCCAAGAGGATTCCGAAGAGCTACCGCGGCAGAAGTCGTGGCGCCAGTACGCCCAAGCTCTCGCCGAGATGGGGAAGGGTCGACTGGACGCCGCCGAAGTGCTGGTGAAGGCTCTGGAGGAGAGCAAGCCTTCGGGGAACGTGAACAAGTGCGCTCTGCTCGAGGTTCGTGGGCGTCTCGCCGTGATGCGGGGGCGCACAGAGGAGGGATTGGCCGACCTGCGCGAGGCCGCCAAGATCGAGGACGAGAAGCTCGTCGCCAACGACCCGCCGGCCTATCCAAGGCCCCTCTACGAATCGCTTGCATGGGCGTTGATGCAGGCCGGGAGGTGGGACGAGGCGGAAAGCGTCCTCGCCAAAGTGCTCGAAGAGGAACCCGAGAACGGGTT
The DNA here is from genome assembly GCA_023957775.1 of Fimbriimonadaceae bacterium. Lineage (NCBI taxonomy): Bacteria > Bacillati > Armatimonadota > Fimbriimonadia > Fimbriimonadales > Fimbriimonadaceae > Fimbriimonadaceae bacterium. Next base: position 106,133 of record JAMLGR010000008.1, read on the forward strand.
TGCGCTCGCCCAACGGGCCGAGGTGTTGTTGCGGCTGGATCGAAAGGAGGCGTCCCAGCGTGTCCTGGACAAGTTGGCGGGAGTGTGGCGGTACGCCGACGCCGATTTGCCCGCGTTGCGGCGGCTGCTCGCGGCTTGCGACGGCTCGGGGCTGTCGATGCCGACGCCCGTGCCCTACGTCGCAGACGCGGAGCGCGAGTCCTACGGGCCGAACGCGTGGGAGCCTCCCCTGGCGCCGGCCTTCGAACTGAAGCACACCTCGGGCGTCGAGTGTGGTTTGGAGCAGAGCCCCGGTGGAGGGGTCGTGCTCCACGGCCAACCGGGGCTGCCCAACGCCAGCGGCCGTTATCTCGTGCTCGTGTTCTATCTCGGTGGCGAGTGCGAGCATTGCGTGGAGCAGCTTCGGACCTTCCAAGCCGAGCACGAGAAGCTCGAGGCCGCCGGTGCGGTGCTTTGGGCGGTCACTCCCGAGGCGTGGGACGGCGCTCCGCAGATGTGGAAGGACGATCCCGCCTATCCGGCGATCCTCAGCGATCCGGGCGGCAAGATTGCCGCACTGTACGGCGCACGGGACGAGTTCGAGGATCTCCCGCTGCACGCGACCGTGCTCGTCGATCCGGCGGGCCGGATCCGCTGGCGCAATGTGGGGAGCGAGCCGTTCACGGACGTGAAGTTCCTCATCGGCGAGATCGAGCGGCTCAAAGCCCGGAGCGGCGCTTAGAAGACGATGACCCTTCGCGCCCCTTCGCCCGCGAGCATCTCCGCGTAGGCCTCGTTGATCTGGTCGAGTGCGACCGTCCGGGACACCAGCCGCTCGAGCGGTAGACGGCCGTCTCGGCTCATGGAAGCGTAGAGCGGGAAATCGCGGGCCGCGACGCACGTGCCGTAGTAGGAACCCAGGACCGCGATCTCGCGGCGTACCAGCCGCGCGCCGGGCAGGTTGGTGGCCGAGCCCATGGGGCTGAGGCCGGACAGCACCACCGTCCCGCCCGCGCGGACCAGGTCGAGTGTTTGCTCCTGCAGAGAGGGAAGTCCGACGGCTTCGAACACGAAGTCTGCGCCGAGCCCATCGGTGGCCTCGATCACGCGCTTGACCAAATGCTCGTCGTTGAGAAAGAACTCGGTTGCGCCGCAGTTTCGCGCGGCGGACTCTTTGCCGGGGTGCACGTCGACGGCGATCACGGGGGAGGCGCCGGCCAAGTTGGCGCCCATCACCGTGCTGAGGCCGACGCCGCCCGCTCCCAGGACGACCACGCTCGCTCCCCGAGGCACCTTCGCGGTGTTCATCACGGAACCGACGCCGGTGGTCACGGCGCACCCGATCAGCGCGGCGGTTTCGGCAGGAGTATCGGGGGGCAAGACGACGCAGCAGCCCTCCGGAACGACACAGGCTTCGGCGAAACACGCGAGGGCGCTGTAGTGGTAGACCGGGGCGCCGTTTCGCGTCAGGCGGGTCGTCCCGTCCAGCATCGTTCCCGCCCAGATCGGTTCGACGTACGTGCTGCACAAGGCGGGGCGGCCTGCTCCGCAGTGGAAGCAACGGCCGCAGCTCGGCGCCCAATTCAAGGCCACGAAATCGCCTGGCCGCACGGCTTGCACTCCGGGGCCGACGGCATCGACCACCCCGCACCCCTCGTGACCCGCGACCAGCGGAAACGGGTGGCGCGTGTCGCCGGTCACCAGGTGCCAGTCGCTGTGGCAAATCCCGGCGGCCCGGACCCGAACCCGGACCTCGTCGTTGCCGGGTTCCGCGAGATCGAGATGTTCGATGCGGAAAGGCTCCCCAGGGGCTTCCAGAAGGGCGGCGCGGATCTTCATCGGGCCTAGAACCGGTAGCCGATCCCGAACGTGTACTTCGACGAGTCCTTCCGCGATCCGGGAGCGGGGGTGGCGTCGTAGTCTAGGACGAATCGGAAGTTGGCGAACAACGTTTGGGACAGCGGCGTGCGGACTGTGAACTTCGACGAGAGGAAGTAGTCCGACACGTTGTCGAGTGCCGGATAGACCGAGACCTCGTGGCCGAGTTCGACCCGCCCGAAGAGACGCGTTTGGAAGCGGTACGAGAACTGTCCCGTGAGGCGCTCGCGCGCCGCACCCGCCCCCGCGAAATCCTCCCGCAGGTGCGAAACGCCCAGATCGATCCACCACTTCGTGTCTCCCCGCTCGAGCAGCATGAAGCCCAGTCCGCCGCCGACGATGGAGCGGAGATCGAGATCGACGATTCCATCGCGCTCCAGTCGCGCGCTGAGGAAGCTGGAGGTGCGGGACGAGGCGTATCGGCTGAAGTGGCCGCTGACACCCCAAGAGTCCTGCGTCGTGACCACTTCGCCAGACTGCGTCTGCTGGCCGAAGAGGTACGAGCCGCTCAGATCCGTCTCCTCCGAAGGGCCCTTGCGGTGGGTTTCGAGGTCGACGTTGAACACCTGCGTGTCGGTGTTGCTCCGCGCGAGATTCAGGTTGCTGACGACGGAGCCCTTCCATTGGGGTCGGGCGGGCGGGGGTGCGTTGATCGCGAGCACGTCGTCCCAGCCCACCTGTCGCTCGTTCCCGCCCACGCGAAGAAGGAGCGTGCCGCCCGGCCCCGGGACGAGGGTGCCGCGGAGCTGCCGGCCGTCCCGAAGGTCGATCGTGGCCTCGTCGTCCAGCCGCACGGCTTCGACTTGTCCCGCATCCACCATCAGGGTTCCCGCGAAATCGGTCGCGACGCGAAGTTTGCCCTCCACCAGGCTCACGACCCGCCCGGTGATCCGATCGCCGTTGAGGAGCGTGATCACGTCAGCGCGCGCCGCAAGAGGGGCCGAGAAGGCGGCAAAGAGGGCGAGAGCGTGGAGCCGGAGCATCGCCCATTCTAGCAAAACGCCACGTTCCCACGGCCGCGGTCGTCCAGAATGGCAGAGTCCATGACCGAGCAGATCACGCTTCAACTCGCGACGGTGCTCATCGTCGGGATCGCCTCCCAATGGGTCGCATGGCGGTTGCGGGTGCCGGCGATCGTCTTGATGCTCGTGTCCGGCGTCGTTCTCGGTCCGGTCCTCGGTTTTCTCCGCCCGGATGAGATCCTCGGCCGTTCGTTGCTGCCGTTCGTATCGCTCTCGGTCGCACTGATTCTCTTCGAGGGCGGAATGAGCCTGAAGTGGCGCGAGATTTTCGCTCGAAAGCGGCTCGAGCCGGAGGATGCCGGAGGAGCCGCGAAGCGGCCTCGAGACGGCTCGATCGGTGTGGCGGTGCTGCTCCTGGTGGTCGTCGGGGGAGGGATCACGTTCGGCCTCGGCGCGGTCGCCGCCTCGCAGATTCTCGGGTTCGACATCCGCATGTCCGTCCTGTTGGCGGCCGTTCTGACGGTGACCGGTCCCACGGTGATCGGCCCTCTGCTCCGCACCGTGCGCCCTTCGGGCAAGTCGGGAACGATCTTGAAATGGGAGGGAATCCTGATCGACCCGCTTGGCGCGATCGCCGCGGTTCTGGTCTTCGAGTTCCTGTTTGGCGAACCGGCGGCCGAGCCGTTGCGGGCCGCGACCTTGGCGTTTGTCAACACCCTGCTCAGCGGTGCGGGAATCGGGTTGCTGGGCGCGGGGTTGACCGTTCTGTTCGTCCGCCAGTTCTGGGTGCCCGACTTCCTGATCAACCCGGTGGCTCTGGCCGTGGTGTTTGTCGCTTTCAGCACCGCCAACCTCGTGCAGGCCGAGGCGGGACTGGTCGCGGTCACGGTGATGGGCGTTGCGCTGAGCAACCAGCCCTGGATCCACGTGCATCCCATCCTCGAGTTCAAGGAGAACCTGCGGGTCCTCCTGATCTCGGCGTTGTTCGTGCTATTGGCGGCCCGCGTCGAGCTTGCGGTGTTGCAGGAGGTCACGGTTCGCGAGGCCCTCTTCGTGCTGGCGCTCATCGTGCTCATCCGGCCGATCTCCGTTTTGGTGGGGCTCGCGCCGGCGCGCATTCGTTGGCCCGACCGCCTGTTTCTGGCGGGCGTGGCGCCGCGCGGAATCGTCGCGGCGGCGGTGTCCTCGATCTTCGCCCTGCGCCTGCAGGAGATGGGCTATCCGGATGCCGAGCGGTTGGCTTCGACGACGTTCCTGGTGATCGTTTCCACCGTTGTGGTGTACGGCTTTGGCGCGATGCCGCTTGCACGGCGCCTCAAGATCTCCAGAGAAGATCCCAAGGGCTTCATCATCGCCGGGGCCAACCCGCTCGGACGCGCCCTTGCGGCCAGCCTCGCGAAGTTGGAGTTCCAGCCGCTCCTGTTGGACACGAACCCGGACTACGTCGCCGAGGCGGAGCGTCAGGAGTTGCCGGCCCTCTGGTGCGATTGGCTGCAGGAGGAGGACCGGGAGGAGATCGAGTTGGCGAACATGGGTTCGATGCTGGCCCTGACCTCGAACGACCACGCCAACCGCCTCCTCGCGGAGGAGGGGATGAACGTCTTCGGCCGCGCCAACGTGTTCCAGCTTCCCGCGAAGTCGCGCGAGACCGTGCGCGGAAAGAGCCGCGAGCCGGCGGGACGCGTGTTGTTCGGTGCGGACTGGAACTACGAGGCTTTGGTCGAGAAGATCCGCAAGGGATGGCAGATTCAGATCGAGGGGCTTGAGACGGAAGAGGACGCCGCCCAGCGGCGGCAACAAGGTTTCGGCGAAAGCATCCCCCTGGCCACCGTCCACGAATCGGGGCGGCTCGAGTTCATCGAGGCCGGTGCGAAGGCCAGCACCAAGAAGGGAGCCCGAAACCTGCTGCTGGCCCCGCCGGCGTAGGGAGGGCGCGGGGGAGTTTCACGCAAGGGACGCAAGGGGCGCAAAGGAGTTTCACGCGCACGCAGGGGGCGCGGGGGGATTTTCACGCGCACGCAGGGGGCGCGGGGGGAGTTTCACGCAAAGGACGCAAGGGGCGCAATGGGGGGAGTTGCACGCAGAGGCGCAGAGGCGCGGGGGGAGGGGGGGCACACCTCCAAGGCCCAAGGCCCAAGGACCAAGGCCCAAGGCCCAAGGCCAAGGACGAAGGACGAAGGACCAAGGACCAGCCAGGCCCAAGGCCCAAGGCCAAGGACGAAGGACGAAGGACCAAGGACCAGCCAGGCCCAAGGCCCAAGGCCAAGGACGAAGGACGAAGGACCAAGGACCAGCCAGGCCCAAGGCCCACCCTACGCAGGATCCAGCGCAATGTAGACCGGGTGTTCGTCCACGCGGGCGGCTAGTTCGGCGAAGGGCTGCTCGGGGACGTGGTTGCGGACTTCGTCGGTCACGGCGATGCCGCCCGCCGGGGCTGCGCGTTCGACGTGCGCGGCGATGTCGATCACCTGGTTGAACACCACCTCGTCGAGGCCACCGTGAACACGGCCGCAGTGCAAGCCGACGCGCACGCGGAACGGCGTCGCGAGTCGGTTCCCGCGGGCGTTGAACTCGGCCATGCGCGATTGGATCTCCCGCGCGCACGCCATGGCTTCCACCACGCCGACGAACTCGGCGATGGCCCCGTCGCCAGCCACGGAGATCACCCGGCCCCCGTGGCGGCTGCACACCGCCGCGATGTGGTCGTGGAAGGCGCGGAAGGACGCCTCGACCTTCAGGGGATCCGCTCCTTGCTTCATCAGCGTGCTCTTCACACAATCGACCACCAGCACGCACACCTCGGCGGCACCGGTGTTGAGGACCTGCTGGAGGCGCACGATCTCGCTCAACAGGGCGGCTCGATCGGCGGCGAGGAGACGCCGCTGCTGGTCGGCGCGCGCTTCGACGGCGGCCGCCAGTCCTCCAATGAGTCCCAGCATGGGATACATCAGCAGCAGCGCGAGGAGCGACGGACTCTGGCGATACTGCTCGACCATGGCCCCGATCCCCACCCCGTCGAGACCGAGCGCCGCGAGGGTGTTTTGGCCGACTAGAACGAGCGCTCCCGCCGCCAGACCGTTGCGCCAGCCTCCGGAGCAGAACCCCGCCAAGAACGTCAGCGCGAGGAGCATCACCATCTGGAGGAGCGCGGGAACAAACTGGGCGAGGGTCGGCACCTGTTCGGACGAGGGATCGGGAATACCGACGGTGAGCCGTATCAGGAGGCCCGTCAGGGCGAGGACGACTCCGACGAGCAGGGAGAATCCCTGCCAACGATCGCGGGCCAAGGGAAGCCAGCTCGGCTGTTCGCGTCTGGGATCGGGTCGCTCCTCATCCTCGAGTCGGGATTGAAGGTCCAGGATACGCTCGAGGAGGCTGAGGCGGCCCATGCGGTCTTCGCGCCGCATTTCGCTGCGCATGCGCATGTACCCCCCCACCGTCGCCGCTGCCACGGTTAGCATGGCCACCAGAAGGGACAGCATGGACGCGCCGAGCAGGAATCGCTCCGTGAGGGGAAGGGCCCCCTCCATGGGGCGAAGAACGGTCCGGATGGCCCCTGGCAGCACGAACATCGGCCCGAGCGCGATCGCAACACCCAATGCGGTGCGGAGGCGGCCGATCCCGTAGCAAAGGAGAGTCGCCAACAACACGACGACGCCCCAAGCCGCGCCGGTCACGATGCGGAGCGTGGGCTGGTCCGCGAGCCCGGCCACCGTTCCGATCGCGATCGGAAACACCCCCGCCGCGATGACGGCCGCGATGGGGTGGTTCGAGAGGGCCTCGAGGACGCGCCGGGCCCCGGCCCCCGAGCGGCGCAAGTGATTGCGTTCGGGGCCCGAGGGCCGCCGTCGGCGGCGCGCGACTTCGATCGCCTCGCGGACGATCTCCGGCGAGAGCCCAAAGCGCGCCGCCAGATCGCCCGCGTCATGGTCGGCGGCCGAAGGGTCGTCGCGAAGGAACGCGGCGAACGCCAGCATCGCCTGCGCTTCGGGACGGGTTTCGGGCGGAGCGGTCGGAACCTCCATCGACCTATTGATACGCAACCAACCCGGCCGAGGATGCCCTGGGCCTCAGGCGATGGGCCAGAAGATCTCCGTCCGCCACTCGTCGGCGTTCGGTACCTCTTCCGGGTCGGTGACGTACTTCTCCCAGGGCGCCCCCCCGACCGAGAGACCTTGGGCCTCGATCCACTCCATCGCGGCGCCATGCGCCTCCCGCAGCCCCGAGTAGTGCCCCACGTGCACCGTGTGGGCCGCGCGACACCCGCCGAGAACGCCCGAAGTGACGGTGGGTCCGCTTTGGATCGGGTGGGGCAGGGTGAATCCGCCCTCAAACTCGCAATCCGTAGGCCTCCAGCACAGGTACCGCGCGAAGGGAGGACCCTTGGGAGCCACCCCGCTTTCGATCGCGTGATCCAGCGCCTGGGGCAGCACCTTCATGAGGGTCTCGCCGATCTCGGAGTGTCCGCACGTCGCGCCGACGAAGACCGCCGCTTCGGGCGGAACGTCGACGATCTCGAACTTGTAGGCGTCAACCATGGGAGGCCTCGGGTTCCAACTCCTGGTATTCGGTGGCCGCGTCGTCGTCCTCGGCCCGGACCTCGGGATTCCATGCTTGGATCACGACGCTGGCCGTTGCATCGTCCACGACGTTCACGACGGTGCGCATCATGTCCAGCGGGCGGTCGATCGCAAACAGAAGGCCGATGCCGGCGAGTGGCAACCCGACGGCGGTCAAGACCAGCGACATCGTGACGAGGCCGGCGCTGGGAATGCCCGCGGCGCCGACGGCCGCCAGCATCGATGTGAAGGCGACGATGACCTGCTGCGGCAGGGTCAATCCCGCCGAGTACGCCTGGGCGAAGAACAGGACCGCGGTGGCTTCGTAGAGGGCCGTGCCGTTCATGTTCGCGGTGGCGCCCACTGGAACCACGAATCCGTAGATGCGCTTGGAAACGCCCATCTCGCGCACGCACGTCATGGTCACCGGAAGCGTCGCGCTCGAACTGTCCGTGCCGAACGCCGTGGCCATCGCCGGGGCCATGCCGCGCATGAAGGCGATCGGACTCTTCTTGCCAAGAAACTTCACCGCGCTCATCAGCACGCAGAAGTGGATCACCAACCCGAGCACGACGCAGAGGGCGAACTTGCCCAGGCTTTCGACCAGGGTCCCCAAGAGTTCGGGGCTTTGGATGCCGAGGAAGTAGGCCACGAGCGCGCCCACCCCGATCGGGGCCATCGCCATGACCCATCCGATCAACACGTAAACGAGATCGTTGAGCCCCTCGAAGAAGTTGAAAACGGGGGCGATGTGGCGCTTGCCCAGAGCGAGCATGGCCAGCGCCACCATGATCGTGAAGAAGAGGATGCCGAGCACGTCGAAGTTCGCCATCGCCTCGATGGGATTCGTCGGGACGATGCGGAGCAGCAGGTCGGAGATCGCGGGTTGGTCGGCGATCGCTCCGCCTTCGGGCGCGGTCCAGTGGAGGTTGGAGCCGGGGCGCACGAGGTTCACGATCGTTATGCCGATCGCCGCCGCGACCATCATGGTCGCCGCGTAGAGCAACAGGGTCTGGCGTCCGATCCTGCCCATCGTTTTGAAGCTGCCGAGGCTGGCGATGCCGATGAGGACCGTCGCGATGATGAGCGGCACGATCAGCATCTTCAAGAGCCGGATGAACAGTTCGCCGACGAGGTAGAAGGGCTGAAACGCGGGAGGGAGGATCTTGACTTGCTTGCGCTCGACGAGGTGGACCTTGGCGAACGCCTCGCCCATCGCCTGGGCGATGCGGCGGCCGGCCTCGTTGTTCGAAACCCCGCCGACCTCCACCTCCTGGCCGCCGGGAAGGGCGACGAACCCTTTCTTCTGCGCTTTCTCGAGCACGGCCTTGCCCGTGTCTCCGCCCGATGTCGACACGTCCAGCAGCTTCTCGGCCTTGTCCGATTCCCCGACCTTGAGGGTCAGCGCCTGTTCGGAGGCGAGTTCGACGGACAGCGTGTCGCCCGGCTGCAGGCCGACCGGCGAGAAGTTCATCAGGACCAACCCGACGCCGACGCCGGCAAGCATGCCGAGTAGAACGCGGGAGGTGAGCCCATTGGTGGTCATGCGCTCTCCGTTCGACCCCCGGCCCGGGCTTCCTGCCGGATGGTGCGGATGAAATGCGCCACAATTGACTTCCCATGAACTCGCTGTACGAGTGGTTGGAGAGCCCGTTTTTCAAGTTTGGCGGCTTCGAGATGACCCCGATGAGCCTGCTCAAGCTCACGGTGCTCCCGATCCTGCTCTATCTGGCGGCGAAGACCATCCGCAGCGTGTCGTTGCGCCGCCTGCGAAAGAACCAGCGGCTCGGGCCCGGCGTGGCCGACTCCGTTGCGACCTTGGTCTACTACGGAATCCTCGTCGTCGGGCTGTTTTCGATCGTTTCCACCGCCGGGCTCGATTTTCGTGCGCTCGCGGCCTTCACCGGCGCCTTGGGCTTGGGAGTGGGACTCGGCCTGCAGGAGATTGCCCGGAACTTCATCAGCGGCATCATCCTGCTCACCGCTCGCCCCATCCGTACGGGCGACCGCATCGAGGTGGAGGGCCTTGAGGGCGACGTGCGGCAGATCGGGTTCTACTCGACCGTCGTCGTGACGCTGGACGACGCCGCTGTCATCGTTCCGAACTCCTTTCTGCTGCAGAACAAGTTGATCAACTGGACCCACACGGGCAGCCGACGACGCATTCGCGTGCCGGTGGGTGTGCATTACGACAGCGACCCCGAGGGGGTGCGAGACGTGCTCCTCGCGGTGGCGGCCGCAAGCGACGACGTGCTGAAGGACCCTGCCCCCGACGTCCGGCTTGTCGAGTTCGGCGATTCGAGTGTGAACTTCGACTTGCTGGTCTGGACGGAGAAGTTCGCCCATTTGCCCAACGTGCTCGTCAGTCGTTTGAACTATCGGATCCACGCCGCCCTGCGGGATGCGTCGATCGTGATCCCCTATCCGCAGCGGGACCTCCACCTCAAAACGTCGGACGTTTCCCTCTTGGGGCGGCACGACGGGTAAAATGGGGACGAAAGGCCAGGGAACAGGCCGCGCCCGCCCGCATTTTTATAGATGTCATGCGGAGGCGCTTCGTTCACCGGGGCAAAATCGTACTGAAACGATCACCACGGAAGTTTCAAGGAGGCAACATGATTCCAATCAGCATTGCGATGGCTGCCGCGATCAGCGCGGCCGCAGGACCGGGGATGCACCCCGCGGAGATGCAGGTTCGCGAAGGATCGCGGAGCGCGTTGACCATGGGCAGTTCGTGGTACGGCCCCACGGGCCTTATCACGATTCCCACGGCCTACGTTTCCGATTCGAGACAGGCGCGGTTCAGCGCGTTCTTCGGTGAGAACGTCTCCGTCGCGGCCGTGAACTACGGACTGGTTCCGTACGTCGAGGTCGGCGGCGCATTTGTCGATCGGGACAACGCGTCGAACAAGTTCGTGGCGAACGCCAAGGTCACGTTGGTTCCCTCCAACTTCAACTTCTTCGAGTTGGGCGTCGGGGTCATCGATGCCGCCGATGCGATCGATCAGACGATCTACTTCGTGGCGTCGGCCGATGTCGTTCCGCCGAAAGTGGAAGTGGACGAGGCCGGCGGTCTTCCCGTGGGTTTCAAGGTGCACGTGGGCGCGGGTACCGGGATGTTCAAGGAGAAGGCCTTCTTCGGCGGCGAGCTGCTGTTCGGCAACAAGGTCAGTCTGATGGGCGAGTGGGACACGAGCAACTTCAACGCCGGCCTTCGATGGGTTCCGGTCGAGCACTTCTCGATCCAGACGGGGTTCCGCCGCACGAGCATGTTCCTCACGGCGACGACGAGCTTCCGCTTCTAACCCGATTCGTGTGACTCTTGAGGGGGCCCCTTGACCTGGGGCCCCAGAGCCACCCTGCAGGGGCCGCGCTGGCCCCGTGACCTTCCCAGGGCGTTTGGGCGCCCTTGCGGTCCCCTTTGGCGGCGCCGGTGCTTGATTCGGTACCCTTGACCCGGCGAAGCCCCGACGCGGCTTCGCCGTTTTGCCATGGCCACACCCGTTCCCAAACCCGTGCGCGCTATCGCGGCGAGGGCCTCGGAAGCGCTGGAGCGTTTCTTGCGACTCGAGGCTGCGGGAGGCTTGCTGCTGATCGGCGCGGCGATCTTGGCGATGCTGATCGCCAACTCGCCCCTCGCCCGATGGCACGTGCTGCTGTTGGAGACGCCCTTCGGCATTCGATTGGGGGAGTTCGCGCTGGACAAGCCGCTGCTTCTCTGGATCAACGACGGTTTGATGGCGGTGTTCTTCCTGCTCGTGGGTTTGGAGATCAAGAGGGAGGTCGTGCGCGGCCAACTCTCCCATCGGTCTCAACTCGCTCTGCCGCTCGTTTGCGCGTTCGGCGGCATGGTGGTTCCAGCCCTCGTGTTCGCGGCGTTCGTGCGCGGCGACGCGGAGGCGATGCGAGGTTGGACCATCCCGGTTGCGACGGACATCGCGTTCGCCCTGGGAATCCTCTCCCTCTTGGGTAGCCGCGTGCCTCCGGGGTTGAAGATCCTCCTGACGGCGATCGCCGTGATCGACGATCTGGGCGCGATCGTGTTGATCGCCTTTCTGTACAGCGGCGATCTGGCATGGGGGTCACTCGCCGCGGCAGGAGTGGCCCTTTTGGTGCTGGTCGCGATGAACCGCCTGCGCGTGGGGAGCCTCACGCCCTACATGTTGGTCGGGTTCGTCATGTGGGTCGCGGTGTTGAAGTCCGGCGTGCACGCGACGCTTGCGGGCGTCCTGCTGGGGCTGGCTATCCCGATCTCCCACCCAACCAAGCCCGACCACTCGCCGCTCGAGTCTTTGGAAGAGGGGCTGCATCCTTGGGTCGCCTACGGCATCTTGCCGCTGTTCGCGTTCGCGAACGCGGGGGTGCCGATTGCGGGCGGGTCCGGTGCGGGACCCTTGATGGAGCCCGTGGCGCTGGGTGTGATGCTGGGATTGGTCCTCGGCAAGCCCGTCGGCGTGTTTATCTTCGGGTGGTTGGCCACGCGGTTCCGCGGCGTCGAGCTTCCTCAGGGGGTGAGCGCGACCGGGCTGCTGGGGGCCGCGGTGCTCTGCGGCATCGGCTTCACAATGAGCCTGTTCCTCGGGACGCTCGCGTTCGAGCATACGGGGGACGACCTGGGTGTGCCAAGCCGGCTTGGCGTGCTCGTCGGGTCGACCGTGTCGGCGACCGCGGGCTACCTCCTCCTCCGCCGGTTCCTGGGAAAGGATCCCGCGCCCGCCTAGCAGGGTGCTGAAGAGCGACCACGGAACCCCGCCTGCCGGCAATCCTCGCCGCCGCGGCCGCGGTGGAATGTGACCATCCCGGTCGCACCCGTGGCCGGAGTCGAGCTGCAGCGAGCCCCCGGGGTCGGAGGCCGCTGCTAATCGTTGCTGGACGCGGCGGCTCCCGTGATTTCGGCCACGATGTGGGCGACGTCCCCGGAGACGATGACCGTGAGCTGGTCGCCGATCGACAGCCGCGTTTCGCCCCCGGGCACCATGTCCCGCCCCGCGCGCCGCACCGTCACGAGGAGGCAGCCCGGTGGGAGGCGCAGATCCCGCACCTTCTTGTGCGCCATCGGCGACTCCGGTTCGACGACGAGGTCCACGAGGACGGGTTCGCTCTCCTCGACGGGATGGATCCCTTTGCGCCGCAAGTCCTGGTCGAGCAGCGCCTCGTAGATCGGCTTGTCCCGGAAGTGCTCGGCGGTGATGTACGCCATGAGGCACGCCACGGCCAGGGGGAACAGTTGTTCGTAGTTGCCGGTCATCTCGAGGATGAGCACGATACCGGTCAAGGGGGCGCGCACCACGGCGGCAAACATCGCCGCCATGCCGACCACCGCGAAGGCCGCGGGAGTGCGGGCGAGGTCGGGGAAGAACGAACCGCCGACCATGCCGGCGAACAGCCCCAAGAGCGCTCCGAGGACGAGCAGCGGGGCGAAGATCCCGCCCGGCGCGCCCGAGCCGTAGCTGATCATGGTCATCACGAACTTCGCGGCGAACATCAGGGCCACGAAGCCGAGCAGCTCGGGGGCGGCGTGGAATCCCCTCAGGATCCGTTCGGCCGTGTAGTGCCCGCCGCCGACGACTTCGGGCATCCACCAGGCAACCAGCCCGGCGATCATGCCCACCACCGCGGGCCACGCCCACATCGGGAATCGGCGGGGTTTTTGGAACCACTGCACCGTGCCGAGGAGGCCGCGGTTGAACAGAACGCCCGCACCGCCGGCCATCACCCCGAGCACCACGAACAGCGGCAGCGCGGTCAGCGGCGGAGTCTCGTAGCCGGTGAAGTGGAACGAGGGCATCTGGCCCGTAAAGGAGCGCGTGACGATATCGGCGCAGACGGTGGCGACGAGTGCCGCGCCGTAGGTCCACGGCGACAGTTCGCGCTGAAGCTCCTCGATCACGAAGATGAAGCCGGCCAACGGGGCGTTGAAGGCCGAAGCGAGGCCTGCGCCCGCTCCGCAGGCGATGAGTTGGGAGCGGGAACGACGCGGGACCTTGAGGAGTTTGTTGACCGCATCGGCGACCGCGGCGCCCATCTGCACCGTGGGACCCTCGCGTCCGAGGGACAACCCCGCGCCGAGGCTCGCCAGCCCCGCGACGAATTTTACGCCGAGTACGCGCTGCCACCGCATCGGGCGCAAGTGGTGGAGCACGGCCTTCACGTGGGGAATGCCGCTTCCGGCGGCCTCCGGCGCATAGCGCGTGGTCAGCCACCCTCCGATCGCGCCGAGGATCGCTCCCACTCCGGGAAGGACCAACCACCCCCAGGACGGGTAGTCGTGCAGGCGCTCCAAGGCCAACGTGCGAGCCTGTTCCACCTGGAACAGCGACCATTGGAACGCGAGGGCCACGGCGCCCGAAAGAAGTCCGATCATCGCGGCGCGGACGAAGTGCGCCCTCCGGCTGTCCCGAAGCGCCGCGCGTCTACGGAGTTCGCGTTCGCGGCGAAGAGCGAGGCGCCGCGCCTCTCGCGAGCCGGGTTCGGTCATCGGCTTGCCGCGTCATCCTTTACGGGGCTTTGCATAGGCCCCAAGGATACCGGCCCCGGGTTCGTCCTTGGCCTTGGGCCTGGCTGGTCGTTGGTCCTTCGTCCTTCGTCCTTGGCCTTGGGCCTTGGGCCTGGCTGGTCCTTCGTCCTTGGCCTTGGGCCCCGGGTTCGTCCTTCGTCCTTCGTCCTTGGGCCTTGGGGAAACACCTTTGCGCCCATTGCGTTACTCCCCCCGCGCCTCTGCGCCTCTGCGTGAGCCCCTTGCGCCCCTTGCGTCCTTTGCGTGAAACTCCCCGCGCCCCCTGCGTGCGCGTGAAACCCCCCGCGCTTACGCGCCCTTTGCGAGCCGGGCGAAGTTTTCTTTGTCGACGGCTCGCATCAGGCACTCCTCGTACGAGCAGTAGCCGTTGCGGAACATGTCTGCGAGCGAGCGGTCCATCGTCTGCATTCCGATCTGCGCGGACGTCTCGATCACGGAGTACATCTGGTGCGTTTTGCCCTCGCGGATGAGGTTCTTGATCGCGGGCGTGCCCTGCATGATCTCGATCGCGGCCATGCGCCCGCCGCCCAATCGCGGCAACAACTGCTGCGACACGACGCCCTCGAGCGTGTTGCCGAGGAGCACGCGGATCTGGTCCTGCTGGTCGCTGGGGAACACGTCGATCACGCGGTCGATGGTGGAGGGCGCATTGCGGGTGTGGAGGGTTCCAAACACGAGGTGCCCCGTCTCAGCAAGCGTCAGGGCCGCCTCGATGGTCTCCAGGTCGCGCAGCTCGCCGACGAGGATGACGTCCGGGTCTTCGCGCAACACGGCGCGCAGGGACGCTGCAAAACTGTAGGTGTCCGAGTGCATTTCGCGCTGGTTCACCATGCACTTCTTGTGGCCGTGCAGATACTCGATCGGGTCTTCGATCGTGAGGATGTGTCCCTGGCGATCCTCGTTGATGTCGTCGATCATCGCCGCGATGGTCGTGCTCTTTCCCGAGCCCGTGGGACCCGTCACCAGGATGAGGCCGGAAACGCGCTTGGACATCTCGCGGATGACCGGAGGAAGATTCAGCTCCGTGAACGAGGGGATCTTCGTGGGGATGGCGCGCAACGCGCCGGAGACCGACCCTCGCTGCATGTAGACGTTGAAGCGGAACCGCGCGAGGCCCTTCACGCCGTAGCCGAAGTCGCACTCGTGGGTTTGCTCGAACTTCTTGAGCTGTTCGTCGGAAAACGTGTCGTACACCAGCCGGCGCGTGTCCGCGGGTTTGAGCGGCTCGAACGGGAGGGGAACGATGTCGCCGTCGAGGCGAATCATCGGCGGCAGGCCCACGGTAAGGTGGATGTCGCTGGCCTTCCGGTCGATCGCCATGCGGAGAATCTCGTCGATGTGGAGGTCTCCGATGGGGCGGGCGCCCTCCATCTTCTCGGTCTGCGGGGTCGCGTCCTCGTTGCCCACCTGGTAGCGGTCGCCGGTCACGGGCATCGAGTGGATGTCCTGCGGCACGTGGGCCGGGCGGTAGGTGTCCGCGATCTTCTGGGCCTCGGAGCGGGCGTCCTCGGCTGGCTCGAAGACCTCAAGGATGGGTTTCTGAACCAGCTCGCCGTTGCGGGGATCGATGGTCAGACCCTCTTGGGCCGCGGGGTTTCCTTCCTCGCGCAGGATCTCGCCCCAGTTGAAGTTGTCGTTCGGTTCGGCAGGTACGTGTTCCATAGGCCTAGATCTGCATTTGGGCGGAGCCGATGGCGGCGATCCCGCGGTCGATGAGGTCGTGGGTTTGCTCGGCGTCCAGTTCGAGCGCCCGCAAGGCCCACTCGGGCAGCGATCGATCGATCGAATCGACCTCTTCGTCCTCGTGCGCTCGGCCGAGAAGGGCGAGGTCGGCGATCTTGTTGGCGATGGCGACGCATGCGCACAGGCCTTCGAACTTGTTGTCCGGACCCGGGTCCACGTAGAGGACGCCTTCGATCAGGGACTCCGGGAAGCCCCACTTGCGGCCGGCGGCTCGGGCGAGTTCCACGTGCGTGCATCCGAACACCTGCATCTCCGCCTCGAGCGGATCGACGCCGGCTTCGATCTTGTCCTCCACGAGGTCGTAGCTGGCATCCCCGATTCGGTCGAGCAGCGTCTTGCCGATGTAGTGGAGAAGGCCGCACGTGTAGGCCTCTTCGGTGGAGACGGTTTTGACTTCGCCCGCGAGCCAGCGGCTGCAGACGGCGGTGTCGACCGAGTGGCGCCACCATGCGCGCCGCCGGAGCGACTCTTTGTCCGTCTTGCCGACGAACAGGTCGAAGAGCCCGACGGTCATCGCGAGTTGGCGGACCGCCTTGTATCCAAGGAAGGTCGTCGCTTCGCGGATCGAAGAGACCTTCCGCGGCAGGCTGTAGTACGCGGAATTGGCGAGCATCAGCAGCTTCGAGCTGAAACCAGGATCGATGATGATCGCCTTCTCCATGGCCGAGGCCGGGGTGTCGGTGGAGCTGGAGATCTCGAGCACCTTGAACACCACGTGCGGCAGCACCGCGATCTCGTTGATGCGGCTGGCAAGGCGGGCGATGCGCTCGTTCTCGTTGTCGTTTGCGGCTGGTAGTGCGGACATGGGTTCTCGTTTGTTCCCGGGCTCGAGCCCAATGGTTGTTTCGGTATTTCGCCTGGGGGTCTGCAGGTTTGTCTAGGCGTAGATGACGCGCAACACCTCGTCGACGGAAGTCACGCCCATCAGGATCTTCTGTACCGAGTCCATCTGAAGCGTCTTCATTCCCTGCTGGATGCCCAAGTTCCGCAGCACGTGGCTGGGCGAAGATTCGAGCACCTGGTCGCGGACCTCGTCCGTGAACCGCAGCAACTCGTGGACGCCGGTGCGTCCCTTGTATCCGGTGCCTTTGCAGTGGTCGCAGCCTTTGCCGCGGAACAGCGTGAGTTCGCCTCCGGTGTCGGCGCCGATCTCCTCGGGGATGGGGAAGCCGTAGCGGAGAAGGCTCTCGCGGGTACCTGGATAGGCTTCTTTGCAGTGCTGGCAGATGACGCGCACGAGGCGCTGGGCGAGTACGCCGATGATGGAGGAGGCGATGAGGAACGGTTCGACGCCCATGTCGATCAGGCGCGTCGCGGCGCCTGGCGCGTCGTTCGTATGTAGGGTCGAGAGGACGAGGTGCCCGGTGAGCGCGGCCTCCATGGCGATGGTGGCCGTTTCGTGGTCGCGCATCTCACCGACCATGATCACGTCGGGGTCCTGTCGAAGCATCGCGCGCAGGCCGGCGGCGAACGTCATGCCGGCGCGGACGTTCACGCCGCACTGGTTGATGCCTCCCAGTTCGTACTCCACCGGATCCTCGATCGTGATGATGTTGTTGTCGCCGGTGTTGATCTTGTTGAGGATCGAGTAGAGCGTGGTGGACTTGCCCGAGCCGGTGGGACCGGTGACGAGGATGATGCCATAGCTCTTGGTGCACATGTCCTCGATCTGGCGGAGGTTGAACGGGAGGAACCCGAGCTTGCTGAGGCCGACGTTGATGCCCTGCTTGTCGAGGACGCGGAGCACGATCTTTTCACCGTGCACGAGCGGGAGGGTCGAGACGCGGAAGTCGTACTCGCGGCCGCCGACCGTGGCGCTCACGCGGTTGTCTTGGGGCATCCGCTTCTCGGCGATGTCCATGTCGGACATGATCTTGAAGCGCGAGGTGAGCGGCGCCATGATCTTGCGCGGCAGCTTCATGCCGTCCATGAGGACGCCATCGACGCGGTATCGGACGCGCATGCCGTCCTTCATCGGTTCGATGTGGATATCGCTGGCTTTGTCTTGGATCGCCTGGCTGACGATGAGGCTGGCGAGGCGGATGATGGGGGCGTCCTCACCCATCTCGCGAAGCTCGGCTTCGCTCAGTTCCTCCTCGTCGTGGGACGACACTTCGATGTCGCCATCGAAGTCCTTCATCACGCCTGCGAGGGCGTCGTTGACGTTGACGTCCACCTTGTAGTGGGCGGAGAGGGCCGCGAGGAGATCCTCTTCGATGGCGATCATCGCCTCGATCTCCATCCCGGTCGTGAGGCGCATCTCGTCGATGATGAAGATGTCGAGCGGGTTCGCCATCGCGACGAACAGCTTGCCTTCTTCGATGCGCAGGGGCACGGACTTGAACCGCTTGGCGAGTTGGGGCGATAGGAGTTGGAGGGCGTCGGGCTGGGGGGCGGTGGACGCGAGGTCGACGTAGCCGATGCCCCACACCTTGCCGAGGCAGCGCACACGGTCCCGCTCGTTGAGGAAACCGAGGTCGACGAGAACCCGGGCGATGGGTTCGCTGCCGCCCAGCTCGCGCTGTTTGTCCTGCGCGAGACGGAGCTGTTCCGCCGTAATCAGCCCCTCTTCGATAAATACGTCGCCCGTCAGCATCGACACCCTCAGCAACGGAAGCCGGCCCACGACCCCCGCCGGGTTGTTGATTCCACGCGGCGTGCAGACGAGTCCCAGCAATTCCGCGTGGCTCGGGGAGAACCTGCGCGAATTGCCGGCTGGATGCGCCCCGGGGGAGAGGGGGCAGGGGGTGAGGGGCTACGCCCGCCGTCGGCGCCGCAGGGTGGCCAAGGCTCCGAGCCCGAGCACGACCATCGTCGCCGGTTCGGGCACGGCCGTGTAGGGCGACAGGTAGCGCCCGCCGCCGGCGTAGACCTGAGTCGAGGTGCTGCCGTCGTACACCCAGGCGCCGGAGCCATTCGTCCACATGATGTTCCCGTTCCCCAAGCGGTAAAGACCCCGAGCCCCGCTGGCCGTGAAGGAGTCGACGACCGCACCCGTGTTGGCGTTCAGGCGAACGATGTTGTTGGACGAGAATCCGGCCGCGAGCACGTTGCCGCTCGCATCGTGGTCCATCTGCTCGACGAAGTTCAGGGAGGTCGAATCGTGAAAAGCGCTGACCGCCGAGCCGGAGGCGTCGTAGCGATAGATGTCGCTGCCGCCGCTCGAGGAGCCCACGAGCAGGTCGCCCTGGTGGGACAGGATCGAGAACGGGCTGGGGGAGGTGCCGGTGGTCGTGAAGAATCCCTGGCTGTTTCCGCTCGTGTCGTACTTGACCACGCTGGGGCCTGGCGAACCATTGCCCGTCCCGCCGTTCGTGACGTAGACCGTCCCGCCGATGAGGCCCATGCCGCGGATGTTGTCCAGGCCCCCGCTTATGGCGCCCAGCGAGGCCCCGCCGACGCTCCATCGGGACACCCGATCGCCGATTTGCTCGGACACCCAGATCTCGTTGCCGACCTGCAGGGCGTGGATGGGGGTGCCGCCGGCAAGTCCGAAGAGATTGGAATTGATGACCGAGCCATCGGTTGCGCTGAACGTGACGAGTCGGTTGTTCGTGCTGTCCGGCATCATCAGGAAGTCCTGAGCCTGGCCGAACGCCAATCCAAGACACAGGGTTGCGAGTGTGAGGGTAATGCGACTCATGGTCTCATCCTATCAAGAAAGGGCAAAATGGAACCAGGCAATATTGCCGAATCGTTCGGGATTCGGTCATTTTGGAAGGGGGGGCGAAAGTTGCCCCCCGACTACCTTTTCCGCCGCCATGCAGCGGCCGCAAGGGCGCCTGCAGCCAAGGCCAGAGTGAACGGCTCGGGAACTGGGTTAGCCACCACGCTCACTTCATCGATCATCGTATTGCCGTTGGTTGTGTTGTTCGTCAGGGACGCCAGCTTGAACACGTTGGAGGAGCCCGCGACGTTTGTGAAGTTGAGGGTCACGAGTTCCCACGTTGCCTGCGCGGCACCGAGCACGACCTGTTGCGTTTCGCTACCGAGGCTGACGTCGATGGTTCGGTTGAGAGCGTCCTGCCGCCACTGGGCGCGGAAGGTGACGGTGTGGGTGGCGCCGTTCGTGGTCGCCAAGGTCTGTTCGACGCTGCCCGGGCCCGGTGAGCCCACAAGGTCGAGAGCGGCGTTGCCCGCGTAGATGTAGCTCGATTGGGGCGGTATGACGATGTCAACGCTGCCACCCGACGGCCCGACGGTCCAGTTCGAGATTCCCGCGTTGCCGGCCAAGTAGGTAAGGTAGCCGGTTCCTCCACTGTTTGCCGCGCCGGAATCGTAGGTCTCGAACCCACCGTTTTGCACCAGATTCACGGCTTGCGCCGTTGGGTTCAGCCCAGCCAGCGCGAGCACGGCACCCAGCGCGAGTCCCATGGACCGCCTGTTCAGACTGCACATTTCACTCAGTTGCAATTTCACGAACATTAGTATAAGGAGCTCGCTCGCAGCGGACAATACTCCTTCCCGAGATCCCGTAAATTTGCCTGGTGAAGTGGCACGAGTTCATCTTCCCGTAAGGAAGCCTTATGGATTCAAAGGCATACCCGCCTGACGGCGACCGGCGGTCCTTCTGGTTCGCAAGGGCGTTCTAAACCTCTGCCGACGCTGAAGCAGGATGACCAGGCGGTGATGCAGACGGTCTTACTGGCCATCTTTGAGACAGCGAGTTCTCAAGCCGAGGTGGCACCTACGCGTTGCTCAAGCGTCTCAGCCTAGAGAAGGTGGGGATGGTCGTGCCCGATCAGGATCGCCGGGTGTGAGCGCGACTCGCCCTCGCCGCTCCCCCGTTTGCGGGAGAGGCGGCGAGGTGAGCGAACCCGTTGGGGCCGGGCGAACAGGGACGAGGAGCGAGGTCTACGCTCGTCGCCGGCGGCGCAGGGTGGCTGCGGCGCCAAGCCCGAGGACGAGCAGGGTGGCAGGCTCGGGAACGGGCGTGTAG
This sequence comes from Fimbriimonadaceae bacterium, assembly GCA_023957775.1. Classification (NCBI taxonomy): domain Bacteria; kingdom Bacillati; phylum Armatimonadota; class Fimbriimonadia; order Fimbriimonadales; family Fimbriimonadaceae; species Fimbriimonadaceae bacterium. Next base: position 126,710 of record JAMLGR010000008.1, read on the forward strand.
AGACCGGGGTTTCCTGTGTCGCCCGCGCTGCTTATCCACGATCCAAAGCTGTCGCCAACGAATGACTGTTCCCACGCCGCATCGTTGTTGAGACCGAGTTGGCTCAGCGGGCCGTTGCGGCTGATGGTGGGAGTGGGGTTCTGATTGTCAGGGTAGTTGAGCGTGTCCACCAGAACACCATTGTTGTCGAAGAGATTCATGCCATCTGCGTTCGAACTGCTCAGGTTCTGATCGTTGAGTTCGGAAACCTGAACGTTGCCGGCCAGACCCCACGCGGTGCGGAAGTCGGCGGCGAACACGTCGGTCATGATCACCGACTCACCCGGCGCAACGACTCCGAACGTGAGGAGGTACGCACCGGCGGCGGCGCTGCTGTCGTCGAAACTCCAGCCAGTCATATCGATTGCGCTGTTGCCGATGTTGGTGAACTCGACAAATTCGCCTTGGCCGATCGAGCCTCCCACTTCGTACTCTGTGATGCGCATCTGCGCCTGGGCACCGACCGCCGTCGCGAACGCCGCCATCATTGCAAGTCGTTTCATGGTTTTTCTTTCTCCTTCTGCGCTAAATCAAAGATGCGCTTTGATGAGAATGCCGAGCGTCGATTAAGAACCGGTTATCGGAAGGTTAAGCCTCCCCGGCCTCGGCGACGATCCCCGTCGTACAATGGCGCGGGCCCAACTTGGCACCGTGGGTCCTTGCAACCACCAGGTGAACGTGTTCGTCGACGATCTGTGGCTGGCCAGCACGCGACACGAATCCGTGCTGCACACGCTGACGCCGATCTGAGTTGCGATTGCGGGCAAGGACGTTTATGATCCAGTTAAGGACTGACGATGAGGCTTGAGCAGTGTCCCATGGGACCGGAGGCATGAGCATGATCGGCGCGGCGCTCATGCTCCTCTTCGCGCGGCTGTACTACTGGGTCGGCAAGCAGGAGTATCGACGCGGAATCTTGCTTGCCGAGATCAGCGTTATTCTGTGGATCCTTACGGACTTCTGCCTAGGCTTGGGCTGGATGGGTGCCTTCGTCGTGCAGGTTCTGCTCTATGTTGCTCTGACCATCGTCAACATGGTCCGGGGCCCCAACTTCAAGTGAAGGGCCACCGTGTCAGCGCTTGCGATCTCGAGCGCACGACAAACGACAAACGACAAACGAAGAAATGGTGCCCAGGAGAGGACTCGAACCTCCACGTCCTTGCGGACACTGGCACCTGAAGCCAGCGCGTCTACCAATTTCACCACCTGGGCGGGCGACCCCGATTATAGCCCCTCCAACCCACGTTTTCCGCCCCGTGTCAAAGATATACTGAGCCGCCGCGATCCGGGCTGGCCCGGATTCTGCGCGGAAAGAGGTGTCTCTGTGATTCGACATGCCGTTCTCGTCGCCCTCGTGGCGGGGGCTCTGATTCCGTGCACTTCCGACGATCAGGCGTACTTCGCCATCCTCGCCGAAACCAAGGTGGGACGCATGGCCGGAATGCCTCCGATCGATATCGGCGACCTTCCCCCCGGCTTCAAACTGCCCCCCGAAGCCATGATGTTCTCGGGCAAACCAGTCCGTGCTCTGAGCATTCGTCTCTGGTCCCCCAGCATCGCCCCGCCCGATGCCACCGCCTCCGTGGTTCCGCCGGACGGACTCAAACAAGGCAAGAAGCTCGATCTCGCTCTGTACCGGCCCGAAGGAACGTCCAGCGGCCGCGCCACACAGGACTTCGACCCCGACTCCAACCCCGAGTTCACCATCAAGATCTACTGGGGCTCCTCCGAGACCGTCAAGGATGGACAACCCAAGATCATCAAGTGGGCAGGACTCACGGACGAGCAGAAGGAAGCGATGAAGCAGCAGGCACGCGAAGCGCGCGCCGGAAGCTCCTACTTCTACAAGGCGGGATGGACCACCGGCTACTGGCCCACGAAGTCGCAAGCCGGATCGATCGATGCCAACGCCTCGCTGGTGGGCAAGTACTCGCTCACGACGTCCTACACGGGCAACGTCGAGATCGAGGCGCCCGCCGACGTGGACTTCCTCGCCGGCATCCAGATGTCTTCGCCCAACCTCGACAAGAAGATCGACCTGAAGAAGGCGATCAAGTTCAAGTGGGACCCCATCGAGCACGCCCTCGGCCTCAACGCGTCGATCATCGGGATGGAAGGGAAGAACACCCTGATCATCTGGAGCTCCTCCGAGGTCTTCGCCGAAGGCCTGATGGGCGACATGGGCTACCTCCAAATGGCGGAGGTGCGGGATTACGTCGAGAAAACCATGTTCATGGCGGGCGATCGTACGAGCGTGGACGTGCCCGCCGGGATCTTCCAAAACGCGGACATGGCGATGTGCACCATGGCCGGCTATGGTCCGGGAGCCGCGCTCGCCAAGGCCCAGCCGCTGCCGCGCATCCAAACCAAGACCACGCTCCAGCTCATGCTGGGCGGCAAGAAGATGACGGGGTTCGACGCCCGACGCTAGCCATCGCCCGCCCCTCGAGGCTCGCTTCGGGGGGCGGGTATGGTCCGGGCATGCTGACCCGGCGCGCCCTTCTGCGGCACTCCGCCCTGGCCGCGGCCGGGGCGTGTCTGCCGCATTGGGTAAGTGGGCGCGCGAGGGACGACGCCTTGATTCGGAAAGACGACCTCGCCTTCCTTGAGGCCCTCGCCCGGGCGACCGTCGCCGCAGCCACGATTGCACCCGGAACAGAAACCGGCAACACGGTCGGGTTTCCCCTTGTCACGCCCGGCGGCCACTATCCCGCGCTCTGGGTGCGCGACTTCTCGATGGCGTGCGGCTGCGGACTGCTCTCCGCCCAGACCATGCGCGACCACCTGCGCCTGATCGCCAAGACGCAGAACGGCCCCGACGAACGGCGCCTCGCAAGCGGCGCAATCATCCCGCCGTTCGCCATCGCCGACCACATCAACTTCGACGGCCAACCCGTGTTCTATCCAGGCACGTACGATGCCGGCGAACACCAGGGCGGCGAACCGTGGGGCGTCCTGCCGCCGGTGGACGATCACTACGAATTCATCCATATCGCCGCCCAGCTTTGGAGGACCACGCGCGACGCGACCTTCTTGGCGGAGCGGATCGAGGGACGCACCCTTTGGGAACGCCTCCAACTTGCGCTCGATGTGCCGACCGTCGATGACGCCTCAGGCATGATCAAAACCGACGTGGCGCGACGTGCGGTCGGGTTCGGTTTCTGCGACACGGTTTTCCTCACCGGAGCGATGCTCTTCGCCTCCCTGCTGCGCTATCGCGCACTGGGCGAGATGCTCGAACTCAGGCATGCAGCGGGACACCCAGACCCCATCGGCAAGTACGCATTTTTCCAGGAGTGGATGGCCATGCACCTCGCCGAGACCTTCGGCTCCGACGGCTGGTTGTCGGCCGCGACCGGCGTGGGACGCCAGCCCGATGTGTGGGGCACCCTATTCTCGCTCGATTTGGGCGTGCTGAAAGGGAAGCGCAAGGAAACGGCGCTCGACGTGGTGGTCGGTGCCTTCGACGCGGGCTCGATCACGTTCGAAGGGGCGGTCCGCCACGTCCCGAGGGACCATGACTTCTCCCCGACCTCGGCCTGGGAGAAGACGGCGGGCGTTCCGCTCAACACCTATCAAAACGGCGCCTACTGGCATGTCCCCACGGGGTGGCTCGCCCGAGCCTTGGCCCAGCGGGACCCCAACCGGGCCAAGCGCGTGGTCAATGCGATGATCGCCCACTTCAGGGCGGAGGATTGGCGCACGCATGACCGTCAGGGCGCGCCCTGGGAGTGTCTCGGGGCCAAGGGCTACCGGCAAAACCCGGTCTACATGGCCTCGATCACGATGCCTCTACAGTCGCTTCGCGCGAAAGCGTCGATCTGAGGAGATTTCCCGACATTCTCGGCGCACAATCGCTTCATGGAGCGATTGCGTGGCCTCTTGCTGGGTCTGATGTTGGTGGCTGCCTGTGGGGCAACGGCCCAGGAAGGGAACCTCGGGCGGAGCGCGCGCGCCTCTGCCTCGGAGTTTCAACCCGGGTTGCCCGCCAACCTCGCTGTCGATGGCACGATGGACACGCGCTGGTCCGGCATCCCCGGCCACAACAGCGGCGTCTGGTTCCAACTGGAGTGGGGCCGGCCCGTGGAGATTGCCGAATTGCTGGTCCGACAGTACGGGCGCTACACGTTTGAGTGGGACGTCGAGACGTGGGACGACACGGCGGGCCGATGGATGCCGGCCGGACACTTCGGCAAGCCCAACGTTCGCCTTCCCGGTCTTGTGCTGTGCCCGATTCAACCCGCGCGCACCACGTCCCGCGTCCGGATCGCGAACATCACCAATGGGCCGAGCTTCACCGAAGTCGAGGTCTATGGACCCGCCCACCGCCACCTGCCCGAGGTGCATCTCGCGTCCGACCTGCGCGGCAACTTTGTAGGGATTCTCTGCGACTCGCTGGGTGCCCAGCCGCTCGCGGGACACTTGGTCGACTTGGAAGGGAATGCCGGCGGCCATGCTTGGAGCCGAAGGGTGGAGACCGACGAGCACGGGATGTTCTTCGCCCCGATGCCCGTGGGTCTGAGAGGCATGGTCCGCGCCACGTCTTTGGGCGCCACCCCCGCGCAGCTTCCGGCGATCGGATTCCAGCGGGCGGTGACCCCCCTCGGACCCGACGCGCAAAGGACCGAACTGGCCAAAGGCTGGCGCTTCGCGCTCGATCCACCCCAGGGGTTCGAACGCCCCGCGTTCGACGATGCTGGATGGTCGCCCATCGCGGTGCCCGCGCACTGGGAGATGGAGGGGTTCCGCTCGCTCTCGGGGCGCGGGGGCTATCGGGTCCGGTTTCCAGCGCCTCCAGGCAGCGGCCGCGCTCTGTTGCGGTTCGACGGCGTGTACAGCGGCGCCCGCGTGTGGTTGAACGGCACCGAGGTGGCGAGGCACGAGGGGGGTTTCACCCCGTTCGAGGCCGACGTGACCCACCTGTTGCGCCCAGAAAACGTGCTTGCGCTCGAGGTGGTGGAGCACACGAACGTGAGCGACAACCTCGACAAGATGAGCCAGTACGCGGACTTCCCGCTGGCCGGCATCATCCGCAAAGTCACGCTCGTCCGGGTGCCCAGCGTCCACGTCGAGGCGCTCGAGCAGAGCTGCACGTTCGCCGCGGGCGTTGCCCGCGTGGAGGGGACGGTTCGTGCGATCAACCGCTCGCCGCGCGCCGTGGCGGCCGGAGGCGCCCGGCTTTCTCTGCTAGAACCTGACGGTACCCTTGTCGCCCGAACGACGGCATCGCTGGCGCGTCTCGCTCCCGAGGCCGTGGGAGAAGGGTCCTTCGCGCTCACGATCCCCAACCCTCGCGCGTGGAGCGCCGAGAGCCCGACCCTCTACACGCTGCGCATCGAGCTGACGGACGGCCGTACGACCGTTCAGACCCTCGATCAGCGGATCGGCTTGCGCGAGACGCGGGTGGTGGGTTCCGAGGTGCTCATCAACGGCCGACCCGTGAAGTTTCGCGGCACGTGCCACCACGATTCGCACCCGTTGCTGGGCCGCGCGGTCACCCCGGCGCTGACCCGCCAAGACCTGCGCATGATGCGCGAGGCGAACCTGAACGCCGTCCGCACCTCGCACTATCCGCCGATCCCCGAGCTGGTGGAGGATGCCGACGAGATGGGGCTTTACGTGGAGGACGAGGCCGACTTTTGCTGGGTCGGGGTCGCGGACGATCTGCGCAACGTGCCCCGAATCCTCCAGCTCACCGGAGAGTTGCTGGCGCGCGACCGCAACCACCCCTCGGTGTTCATGTGGTCGCTTTGCAACGAGAGCGAGTTCGGGTTCGCCTTCGAGCGCAGCCACGAGTGGGTGCGGAGGGTGGATCCCAGCCGGCCGACGGGCGCGGCCATCAGCGCTCCCTTGGAAATCGCCACACTGCACAACCCCATCTCGGTGGCGCGCATCGCCGCCAACGAGACGCTGCGGCAGCCCTTGTTCTTCGATGAGGCCTGGTGCATCTTCCAAGGCATCTTTGGCGACGTCGGGGAGATGTGGGTGGACCCTGGGATTCGCGATTACTACGCGGCGCCCCTGCAGGAGATCTACCGCGCGTTTATGCAGAGCAAGGCGACCCAGGGCTCGATGATCTGGTGCTGGGCCGACGACCTGTTTTGCGTGCCAGGCCGAGGTCTCGAATATGGGCGGGACACCACGCGGAGCCATTTCGCAGATGCCGCCTACACCTTGCCGGGAAGGGGGATCGTGGGCGATGCGCCGTGGGGTGTGGTGGACGGATGGCGACGCCGCAAGCCCGAGTTCTGGATCGTGAAGAAGCTTCACTCTCCCGTCAAGATGCGGGAGCGGCAGGTGTCTCTCGCGCGCGACTTGACGCTCGAGGTGTCCAACGAGTACGACTTCACGAACCTGTCTGCCATTCGGACGACCTACGCGATCGGGGATCGAAGCGGAACGCTCCATCTCGACGTGCCGCCGCGATCGAGCGGGCGTTTCACGATTCCGGCGATCCCGTCCTTCCAAGCGGGGGAAGACCTGCGGATCGTCTTCCGTGCCCTCGACGGGGGCGTGATCGACGAGTTTCGATTCCCGACCTCGTCCCCTGCCGAAGTCAAGCCCACGCTCGCCACACGGCCGATCGTGATCCGCGAGGAGAGCGTGTTGGCGGGGCAGAGCGTGCACCTCGTGGGCGACGGGTTCGAACTGGCGTTCGACCGGGGCGGGGGTTTCCTGCGCCGGTGCGTGCGGGGGCGTTCCCCATTGCTGCTTGAGTTTCCGGCCGTGCACGTCCTTCGGGCGGACGCGCCGGAGGCCCCCCTCCCCGGCCGCAACGAGTGGCGCCTCGAGGCGATGGACGTCAAGAAGGAGGGCGTCAACGTGCGTGTTGTTCTGAAGGGTCGCTACCGGGAGTTCGAGGGCGGCTACGACCTGCTCGTCTCACCCGAGGGGGAGGTGACGGTCCGGAGCCGGTTCCAGTACACGGGCGAGGAGTTTCGGGCAAGGGAGGTCGGCATGCGCTTCTCGGTCCCGCGCGCGTGCGACACCTTCTCCTGGCATCGGCTGGCGGAGTGGGGCGCGTACCCTTCCGACCACATCGGGCGGCCCGTCGGAACGGCCCGTGCCTTCCCGCAACACGGCACCGAAGTTCCCCCGAATTGGGCTTGGAGCCAGGACCTCTCCCCAATGGGCTCGAACGACTTTCGCAGCACGAAGCGCAACGTCGTCGATGCCGAGATCGCGTATCCCGACGGGGTGGGCGTGCGGGTTTGGTCGGGAGGCAAGCAATCGGTCCGGGCGATGGTGGAGACCGATCGCATCAGCGTGCATGTGAACGACTGGTATGGCGGCACCCACGTGGGTTGGAACGAGTGGATCTCCAACTACGGGGCGGGGAAGCTCGTCAAGACCGGCGACGTGATCGAGTCGACGCTCCGGCTGCGGCTGTGAGGGAACGGGTTCCTCGCAGCGCGAAGAACCCGTCCGACGGATTCGGCTACGCCTTGCGGCGGCGCCGAAGGAGTGCGCCGGCGCCCAGGGCCACCAACCACAAACCACCAACCACAAACCATAATCCCAGCCATGCCGCGCCCGCTGACTTTCGGCAACTCCTCGGTCCACGTCGGAATCGACGATCGCTGCCAGATCCGCGATCTCCATGCGGCACCCCCTGGCGGGCACCTGGAGAACCACCTCAACGGGCACCCGATCCGGCTCGGCTTTTGGACCCCGCGGGGTTTTGCTTGGACCACCGATCCCGGGTGGGTCATCACGATGGGGAGGGAGGGTCCGGTGGGGACCACCCGACTCAGGCACGAACGCCTCGGCATCGACGTGACGGTGCGGGACACCCTGACGGGCTCCGTCCTGACGAGGCGATTCGAGTTCGCGAAGGGCGGGGAAGTGCGTTTGTTCACCAGCCACGACCTTCGGCTCTCAGAGTCCGACGTGGGCGATACCGCCCTCTACCACGCGGGTCTGGACGCACTCGTGCACTACAAGGGCCGCATCTGGGTCGGGTTTGCGGCGCACAGCGCAGGTGGAGGTCTCGCCGGGTTTGCCACTGGCCTCAAGGCGTTCGACGGCCACGAGGGAACGTGGCGCGACGCCGAGGACGGCCTGCTCGAGGGCAAGCCCATCAGCCAGGGCTCGGTGGACTCCACGCTCATGGTCCGTCTGGAGTCGGCCGAAGGACAATGGGTCGAATGGAAGATGGCCGTCGCCCATTCGCAGAGTGAGCTGGAGGAGTTGTTGGCGGACCTCCCACCGACAAACGACCGACGACCAACGACCCACACCCTCTTTGACGCGAGCCTCGACCAGATCGAGGCGCACACCCATGGACGCGGGGCGATTCTGGCGGCGATGGACTCGGACATCATGGCCACCAATCGCGCCACCTACACCTACGTTTGGCCTCGGGACGGAGCGTTGGTGGCGTGGGCGCTGGACCGAGCGGGCCGGCACGAGCAAGCGCGTGGGTTCTTCGAGTTCGCCGCGTCTCTCGTCGAGAGCGACGGCCCGCGCCTGTTTCAGAAGTATCACACCGACGGATCCCTCGGGGCGAGTTGGCATCCTTGGACGAAGGGCGCGCGGCCCCACCAGGGCGACCAGTTGCCGCTCGTGCTCCACGCACTGGCCCTGCATCCCTCGCCGGTGTGGCATGAGGCCACGGTGCGAAAGGCCGCCGAGTTCCTTGTCAAGGATCGGGACGCGAGGACCGGCTTGCCTCTTCCCAGCTACGATTTGTGGGAAGAGCGCCTGGGCACCCATACCTTCACGGTGGCGGCTGCGATCGCGGGTCTTCGAGGCGCGGCCCGACTTCTGGGCGATTCGGGGTTCGACGCGGCGGCGGACGAGATGACGGCCTCGCTGGAGCAGCACCTAGTGAACCGCGATACCGGAACGTTGCTTCGCGGCCTCGACACCCGGGGGACACCCGATGCCACCCCCGACGCTTCGCTGCTCTTGGTGCCGTTGCTGGGCGTCTTGCCGTTCGAGCACCCGGCCATCGCCGCCACGGTGCCGTGGCTGGAAGAGAGGCTCTGGGTGCATTCGGAGGTCGGAGGGCTGGCCCGCTACCCGGGCGACTACTACTTCCGAAGGAGCGACGCCTATCCGGGCAACCCGTGGGTCATCACCACCCTTTGGCAGGCGAGGTGCCTCTGCCGGCTCCCCGGCCGGTTCTCACGGGCCGAACAACTGGTGGGTTGGGCCGCGGCGCGTGCCAGCGACACGTGCACCCTTCCGGAGCAGGTGCATCCGGAGTCGGGGGAGGTGATGGGGGTGAGCCCGCTCACCTGGTCGCACGCCGAGTTCGTGCATGCGACGCTGGATCTCAAGCTGGTGTCTTCAGGCGTTTGAGTCAACCGCGTGCCGACGAGGCCGAATCGCAAGGGGAACGAGGACTGCGCCGGCCAACCACCCACCCACCAGGCCGCACGTGAACCGCGTTCGCGTCGCGGCGGCCTCGGAATACGCTTCACGATCCAGTTGTGGAGTCGGTTCCGCCTGCGCCGCCCAGAGGCTGCGCAGATTGCCCTCGACGACGGGAGGGACCATCGAGGGAACCGATCCACCTCGCAGCTCGACCTGGCGCCTGTTCCAAGCGTCCATGTCGAGGACCTCGGGCGTGTACGTCTTGTAACGATCGGGAACGGCGGTGTCCAGCGACTGCAGCCGCTTGCGGTGGGCCAGCTCCTGTTGCCAATACGCGTCGACCACCTGTCGTTGTCGGGGAACGGTTACATTGACTTGAAACGCCCACACGAAGGCACCGAGGAGAAGAGGCTCCAGCATCACGGCAAGCATGGTGGCACCCCGAGTCTTTCCCAGCCGTGGAGCTTGGATCGATGCCGGTAGGATGATGGCCAAGCCCAAAACAAGGACGCCGATACCAAGAAAGAGGAGACCGACCAATCCGGCGGTGACCCCTTCCGAGCCACTGCGGAGCGCCAGGAGACAGGTGATTCCGATGAGCAATGCCACTACGGCGACGAGGGCGGGTGCCATGTAGCCCAGGAACTTGTCGACCTTCGCGAAGTGCAACCGGGCAAAGAAGAGGCCGGCTCCCACGCAAAGGCCGAGTGCTCCGCCGACAGCCACCGCAATCACCCGGCCATTCTAACACGGGGTCAGCGCGATTCGGGACCAAGGGCTGCATCCAGATCGCGGATCAGGTCGTCCGCGGATTCGATTCCGATCGAGGCCCGGACGAGATTGTCGCTGATCCCGATCTCGGCGCGCACTTCGGGCGGCACCGAGGCGTGCGTCATGATCGCGGGATGTTCGATCAGGCTCTCCACGCCGCCGAGCGACTCGGCGAGCGCGAACAGCTTGACCGAGGAGAGGAAGCGGCGCGCCTCCGCCAATCCGCCCTTCGGGAAGAAGGTGATCATTCCGCCGAACCCCGAGCACTGGCGCTTCATCAGCTCGTGGTCGGGATGCGATGGGAGCCCGGGGTAGAGCACCCGCTCGACGCGGGAGTCGGCCTCCAGCCACTGGGCGACCTTCATCGCGTTCTCCGCGTGTCGGTGCATGCGTACAGCCAGGGTCTTGATGCCGCGCAGAACCAGCCAGCAGTCGAAAGGACCGGGCACCGCGCCCACGGCGTTCTGAAGGAACTTCAGCCGGTCGTACAGGTCGGGTTGCTTCGGCTGTTTCGCCAGGACGAGGCACCCCATCACGACGTCGGAGTGGCCGTTCAAGTACTTGGTCATCGAGTGCATGGCGATGTCCGCGCCGAGGTCCAGCGGACGCTGGAAGTAGGGGGACATGAACGTGTTGTCCACTGCGAGCAGCGCGCCGTGCTCCTTGGTGATCTTCGCGACGGCGGCGATGTCGACCACGTTGAGCATGGGGTTCGTGGGCGTTTCCGTCCACACGAGTTTCGTGTTCGGCTTCAGGGCCGCCCGCACGGCGGAAGCGTCCTGCGTGCGCACGAAGTCGAACGCGATGCCTCGGCGCGAGGCGACGCGCGACATGAGGCGGTACGTGCCTCCGTAGAGGTCGTCGCCCGCCACCACGTGGTCTCCGGCATCGAGCAGGTTCAGCACAGCATCGATGGACGCGAGGCCCGAGGCGAACACGAGCGCCTTCGAACCTCCCTCGAGGGCCGCCAATTGGCGTTGGAGCACGGTTCGGGTGGGGTTGTCCGTGCGCGAATACTCGTAGCCCTTGTGCTCGCCGGGCCCGGCCTGCGCGTAGGTGCTCGTTTGGTAGATGGGGGTCATCACCGCGCCCGTCTGAGGGTCCGGCTCGACGCCCGCGTGAATCGTCATTGTTTCAAACGCGTGCGGGTCTTGCATCAAGGTAGATTGTGACGGGTTTGGGCGGCTCGCGGCGCGGGTCGTCCGTCCTTTGGAAGGCACCCGGCAACGGCGCCGAGGATTTTCTATGGCCGACGAGACCATTCACTCCAACATTCTCTCCTGCGTGGGGAACACCCCGCTTGTCCGTTTGAACCGCCTCGGTGCGGAGTTCGGGTGCGAACTGCTCGCCAAATGCGAGTTTCTCAACCCCGGCGGCTCCGTGAAGGACCGCATCGGCGTACGCATGGTCGTCGAGGCCGAGCGCGAGGGGCGCATCAAGCCCGGCGACACGCTGATCGAACCGACGAGCGGCAACACGGGCATCGGGCTCGCGCTCGCAGCGTCCGTGATGGGTTACAAGCTCATCGTGACCATGCCTGAGAAGATGAGCATGGAGAAGGAGTTGGTGCTCAAGGCGCTGGGGGCCGAGATCGTCCGCACGCGCAGCGAGCTCGCGCACGACCACCCCGAGTCTCTTTTCGGTATCGCCCACAAGTTGCAGCGCGAGACCCCGAACTCGCACATCCTCGACCAGTACAAGAACCCGAACAACGTGCTTGCGCACTACCACGGGACCGGGAAGGAGATCGTGGAGCAGACCGGCGGCCGGTTCGACGCGCTGGTGGTCGGGGTGGGCACGGGCGGCACGATCACCGGGTGCGCCAAGCGGGTGAAGGAAGAGGTTCCGGGCGCCCGCATCGTGGGCGCGGATCCGGTGGGCTCGATTCTCGGGGGCGGCGACGAGGTCGCGCCGTACCTGGTCGAGGGCATCGGCTACGATTTCTTCCCGGATTCGCTCGACAACACGCTCGTGGACGAGTACGTGAAGACGCGCGACAAGGAGTCGTTCGCGCTCGCGCGCGCGCTGATCCGCGAGGAGGGGATGTTGTGCGGCGGCTCGTCCGGCTCCGTGCTCTACGCGGCGCTCGAGATTGCCAAGCGCAAGCCGGGCCAGCGGATCGTGATGATCTTCGCCGACTCGGTCAGGAACTACATGAGCAAGTATCTGTCGGACGAGTGGCTGGCAGAGAAGGGCCTCCTGTAAGGGCGGGGTCCGCCGACAAACGATCCACGACAAACGATAAACGATAAACTACTCTCATGCCCTGCGTGAACGATCTGATCAAGTGCCTCGACGAGGCGGTGGCCGGCGACTGCGGGAACGCATGTTGCCTCAAGGTGAAGGAGGTGCTCGAAGACGTGATCGCCTCGGGCCAGGACTTCATCGCGCCGGAGTTCCTCCAGCCGGTTCCTGAGTCGTACGCGCGCAGGCTGCTGCATCGCGACCCCCAGGGCCGCTACTCGGTGCTCGTGATGGTGTGGGACAAGGGCCAGGGCACGCCCATCCACGACCACGCCGGTATGTGGTGCTGCGAGTGCGTGTACCGAGGCCGCATCGAGGTGGTCTCCTACGACCGGGCGGGCGAGGGTTCCGGCGACACGGCCGAGTTCACCGAGGAGCAGCGCATCATGGCCGGCGTCGGCGAGGCCGGAGCGCTCATCCCCCCGTTCGACTACCACACGATCGAGAACATCGACGCCGAGCCGGCGATCACCATCCACGTGTACGGCGGCGACATGACCTGGTGCCACGCCTTCATCCCGGAAGACGGCCACTATCGCCGCGTAAGAAAAGAGTTGACGTTTACGGCTTGAGGCGTGGGGCGTGAGGCGTGAGGCGTGAGGGGTGAGGCGTGAATGGAACCCCCTCGCCACTCCCCCTTCCGAGGGGGAGGCAGTGAGCGTAGCGAACTGGGTGGGGGCTCCCGGGGGTCTGGGGGAGAGAGTTGACGTTCTCGGCGTGAGGCGTGGGGCGTGAATGGAACCCCCTCGCCCCTCTGGGGGAGAGGGGGCAGGGGGTGAGGGGCGCATTCCACAAGTGATGGTAGTCTAGTACCATGCCTCGAAACCGAGTTGCGCCTGCCTCAAGGCGTGCCAATGCCGCGCGCAAAGCCCCTTCCGCAGCAGAACGAGCTATGTGGGATATCCTTCGCGGCTCCCGCCTTGGATTCCGATTCAGGCGCGAGCACCCGATAGGACCGTATCGACTCGACTTCTATTGCCACGAGGCATTGCTCTGCGTTGAGATGGATGGGGAGCAGCATGACCACGCTCGTGATGCAAAGAGGGACATGAGACTTTCCGAGCACGGGATTCTTACGTATCGGATTCCGAATCGGAGCTTTTTCATGATCGATCGGGAGCCGTTTCGCGACGATGTCCGGGAGATTTTGAGACTGTGTGAAGAGAGGTCGGGGCGGCTTGCCCATGAGGGAAGGGAGTCGGGGAACCCCTCACCCCCTGCCCCCTCTCCCCCAGAGGGGCGAGGGGGTTCAGATCCTACCCAGGGGCGAGGGGGTTCAGATCCTACCCATGGGCGAGGGGGTTCAGATCCCACCCAGGGGCGAGGCGCCTCACGCCTCACGCTTCACGCTTCACGCCACAATAGGCCATGAGTGCGCCTACCGCTTTGATGCCTCGCTGGGACATGGAGATCGTGTTTCCCAGCCTCGATTCGCCTGAGTTTCGCGCGGCTTACGATGCCTGGTGCGGATCGCTGGACGCGCTGGGTGCGTTGTTCGATCGGCATGACGTGCGGGCGGGATCCGCGGCGACGCCTGATGCCTTCGGTGAGGTGGTCGACGCGTACAACGCGGTGCTCACCGAGGTCCAGCCGATCCGGGCCTTTGTCCACGCGTTCGTCACGACCGACTCGCGGAACGACTTGGCGAAGGAGTGGATGAGCCGGCTGGAGGGGAAGGGCGTGGCGCTGGGCAAGCTGGGCACGCGGTTCACGGCTTGGACCGGGTCGCAGGACGTCGAGGCGCTCATCCAGGCCTCCCCGACCGCCAAGGCGCACGCGTTCGCCCTGCGCAAGGCGCGCACCGCCGCCGAGCACCTCATGGCGCCTTCGGAAGAGGATCTGGCCGCCGACCTGAGCCTTAGCGGCGGCAATGCGTGGGCAAAGCTCCACGGCACCGTCTCGTCGCAAATCGAGGTCGAAATCGACGGCGAGGCGCGGCCCATGAGTGCGATCCGCAACCTCGCGTACGACGCCGACCGGGACGTGCGCCGCACCGCCTACGAAGCGGAACTGAAAGCTTGGCGATTGTGGGACGCGCCTCTGGCCGCGGCGATGAACGGGGTGAAGGGCGAAGTGGGCACGCTCGCAGAGCGGCGGGGGTGGTCGCCGCTCGACTCCGCCCTCTTCTTCGCGCACATCGACCGCGAGACGCTGGACGCGATGCTCGGCGCGGCCCGTGCATCGTTCCCCGATTTCCGTCGCTACCTGCGCGCCAAGGCGAAGTTCCTGGGCCTCGAGCGCCTCGCATGGTACGACCTGTTCGCCCCGACCGGCAAGAGCGGCCGGAAGTGGTCGTACTTCGAGGGCGAGCGGTTTGTGGCCGAGCAGTTTGGGACGTACTCTCCCAAACTGAGAGGATTCGCGGAGCGGGCGTTCGCGGAGAGGTGGGTCGATGCCGAACCTCGCCCCGGCAAGCGCGACGGCGCGTTCTGCATGGGCGTTCGGCGCGACGAGTCGCGCGTGCTGATGAACTACAAGGAGGCCTTCGGCGCCGTCAGCACCCTGGCGCACGAGCTGGGACACGCCTACCACAACGTCTGCCTCGCCGCGCGTACGCCGCTGCAGAAAGCCACCCCCATGACCCTCGCCGAGACGGCATCGATCTTCTGCGAGACGATCGTGCGCCAAGCCGCGTTGCAAGAGGGGAGCCGGGACGACCAGTTCGACATCCTCGAGGCGATGCTCCAAGGCGCATGCCAGATCGTGGTCGATATCACGAGCCGGTTCGATTTCGAGTGCGCCGTGTTCGAGCGACGCTCCGAACGCGAGCTCTCCGCCGCCGAACTGTGCGAGCTGATGCTCGAAGCCCAGCGTGGAACCTACGGCGACGGCCTCGATCCCGACTTCCTGCACCCCTACATGTGGGCGATGAAGCCGCACTACTACAGCGCGGGTCGCTCGTTCTACAACTTCCCGTACATGTTCGGGATGCTGTTCGGCCTCGGCCTCTACGAGGTGTACCGCCAGGACCCCGACGCGTTTCGCGAAGGCTACGACGACCTTCTGTCCTCGACGGGCCTCGACGACGCCGCGACCCTCGCCCAGAGGTTCGGCATCGACATCCACTCGCGCGCGTTCTGGGAAGCAGGACTCCAGTCGATCGCCACGGACATCGACCGGTTTGAATCGTTGAGTGTCGGGAGTTAGGCGTTGGAATCCCACACGTTGCGTCTCTGCGTCCTCTGCGTGAGTCTTCACCGCGGGGCGGTTGGTTGTGAGTGTTGAAGGCGCTGCCGTTTGACAGCCTGGCCCTAGCCGCCGCGGTGGGGGAGTTGAAGGCGTGGGAAGGCGCGAAGGTGCAGAAGGCCGTCCAGCCGGACGAGCACACGTTGCTGCTCGAGCTGTACGGGGCCCCCGGCGCGACCGTCCTGTTGCTGAGCTGGCACCCGCAATTTGCTCGCGCCCACGCAGGGGCGCGCTGGCGCAAAGGGCTGACCCCGCCGCCAGGCTTCTGCGCGGCCTTCCGCGCGCGGGTGGTGGACGGTCGCATCTCGGGGGTGCGCCAGGTCGGATTCGACCGCATTCTCGAAATCGACATCGAGCACGAGGAGGGGAAGCACCGCATCGTCGCCGAGCTGATGGGCAAGCACGCGAACGTAATGCTCGTGGGGCCCGACAAGCGCATCGTGGTGGCCGCCAAGCACGTCCCCGCGTCCAAGAGCTCCCGTCCCGTTGTGGCCGGACACCCGTATGCGAAGCCGCCCTTTCCGCCCCGGCCGCCTCTTTGGAAAGCCCAACCTGGCGACGACCTCCGAGAGTTCGAGGGCGCCTCGCCGTTTCTAGTGAAGCTGCTCGCGGCGCGGTCGGAACCCGCTTCGGTGGTGGGAGAGTGGGTGCGCGGCGGGTTCTCGCCGGTGACGTCCCCCGGTTGCGGCGCCTATCCGGTTTCGGTGGCGGCGCTGGGATACGAGGAGGCGCCGATCGGAGACGGGCCCGCCCCGTTCGGGGAGGCCCTCGCCCGACACTTTGCCACCGCGGCCGCGCACCAGGAGGCCGAGCAGAGGCGCGCGAGTCTGCTCGCCCGGCTCGATCGCGTCCAGATTGCCCGCGAGGCCGCCCTCTCCGACCTCGCGCAGGCGCTCGATGCGGCGGCCAAGGCCGACAAGCTGCAGCGTCAAGCCGAGCTGATCCTAGCGTACGGCCCGTCGCTGCCCGAAGGCTCTTCGGTTCTCGAAACGCACGACTACGAAGGGAACCCGATCACGATCCGCCTCGATCCGGAGAAGAGCTACGTCGAAAACGCCGAGACGTTGTTTCACAAGGCGAAGAAGGCCAAGGGTGCGAAGGACACGGTGGCCGATCAGAGAAAGCGCCTGGCGGAGGACCTCCGGGAGCTGCTCGCGTTTCGGACCCACGTGGAAACGGCCGAGGGCCCCGAGGCCCTGCGCACCCTCGAGGAGGAGGCGACCAAACGCCGTTGGCTCCACTCGCAGCGGGTCGCCACGCACGTCAAGGAGGACCGTCCGCACGAGGGGCACCGCGTCCGGGAACTTCTGGGCCCGAACGGGTACCGGGTCCTGTACGGCGAGAACGCGACGTCGAACGATTACGTGACCCACCGGCTGGCCCGACCGAACGATTTGTGGCTCCACATCCGCGGCTCGACGTCGGCACACGTCGTGATCGTGACGGGCGGCAAGCCAGAGAAGGTTGGTCCGGAGGTGCTTCGATTCGCCGCCGAAATCGCCGTGAAGAACAGCCCGAGCAAGCACTCCAAATACGTGCCCGTGGACTGGACGCTGAAGAAGTACGTGCGCAAGCCGCGGGGCGCCCCCGCGGGCACCGCGCTCTACACGCACGAGAAAACCCTCCACGTAGGCTAAGGACCAAGGACCAAGGACGAAGAACGAATCACCGCTCCTCCCGCCCGCACGCCGGTGGGCTTGCCGTTCGCCAAGGCCAGCGAACCGTCCACGAGCACGTAGCGCACGCCCGTGCTCAGGGCCGTGGGGTCTGCCGCAGTGGCATGGTCGATGATGGTGGCGGGGTCGAACACCACGAGGTCGGCGTACGCGCCGACGCGGACGACGCCGCGGTCCGAAAGGTGGAAGGTTTGGGCGGGAAGGGAGGTCATCTTGCGGATGGCTTCTTGGAGGGAAAGCACGTGTCGCTCGCGCACGAAACGGCCGAGGACCCGCGGGAACGAGCCTGCGCCGCGTGGGTGCGTGCCTCCGAGCTGGCCGTCGGAAGAGAACATGATCCGCGGGTGGCGCACGAACGTCTCGAGGTCCTCCTCGGTCATGGCTGTCACCGCGACACTCTCCTCGCCGGAACCGCCCTCGCCGTGCGTCTTCTGCAGGACCTCCTGGACGATCGCGATGGCGTCGCGTCCGGTCGTCGCGGCGATCTCGGCGAGGGTCTTTCCGACCCACGTCTTCTCGTGCGTGTAGTTGGTGAGGCGGACGTTTTGCGGTCCGCCGACGTCGGCGAACGACTTGACCCAGATCTCCCGCTTCTCCCACTCGCGGCTGGGCGTGAGCGCGGCCGCGGTGGACTGCCAGAACACGTACGGGTAGACGTCGGCGGTGAGGCGCGGACCCAGGAGCGCCGTGGCGCGGGACGCCTTGCCCCACACGGCGGCGGAGCCGAGTTTGATGTGCGAGATTTGGGCGGGAAGATTCCCCTCGCGCGAAATGCGGCGCAGTTCGTCGAACGCCTCGAACGCCTTGTCTGCCTCGTCGCGCACGTGGCTGATGTACATCCCGCCGAAGGGAGAGGCCGCCTTGGCAAGCGCGACCAGCTCCTCGGTGTTGGAGTAGTAGCCGGGGTCGTACTCCAGGCCCGACGACAGCCCGAGCGCGCCCGCCCTCATGTCCGCCTCCACGAGGGCCTGCATCCGGACGATCTCCTCGGGAGTTGCCGCGCGTTTGTACTCTTCGCCCAGGACCTTGCGCCGGATGCCTCCGTGGCCGGAGAAGAGGGCGAAGTGGATCGCGGGCTTGACTGAGTTCAGGTGCGCGATCTGGTCGGCGACGGGCGCGGACCAGGCGCCGTCTTGGCCCACCACGGCGGTGGTGATTCCTTGGGTGAGCTGACTTTCCGCCAGGGGGTCTTTTTCGATGCCCCCGTCGGCGTGGGAGTGCGCATCGATGAAACCGGGGGCGACCACGAGCCCCTTGGCGAGCAGGATCCGGTCACCGACGCGGTCGCTCAGACGGGGCGCGATGGCGACGATGCGGTCGCCCTCGATCCTCACATCCGCGACGTAGGGAAGACCGCCAAGCCCGTCGACGACCGTGCCGCCGCGGATCAGCGTGCCGGTGGACACGAGGGTGAGGGCAAGGAGGGACAGCATGGTTCTACGCTACCACGGGCAGTTCGCTGCGCTCACAGCCCCTCACCCCCTGCCCCCTCTCCCCCAGAGGGGCGAGGGGGTTTCTTGGCTCAGCCACAGCCTCTCCCCCAGAGGGGCGAGGGGCTCCGGACCTCCAACGACCAACGACCAACGACCAACGACAAACGACCAGCGCCCCCTACTCCCCGCCTGCATCCTCGATCCAGGCTCGCAGGATCTCCGCGACGCTCCAGGCTTGCCAGGGGCAGCCGCCGGGGCGGTGGGGCGAATCGCCGTCGTACACCTCGGCGATGCCGCCGAGGCCGTACTCCGACAGCATTTCGCGGGTGCCCTTCAGCACCCGCCTCGCCTCTAGGCGATCGCCCGTCAGCTTCACGAGCGCTGTCGCATAGGGGCCGATCAGCCACGGCCAGACCGTGCCCTGATGGTACGCCGCGTCCAGTTCGGACAGCGGGCCCTCGAAGCGGCCGTGGTAGCCGGAAGCCTTCGGGCCAAGGGTGCGCAGCCCGTAGGGAGTCAGGAGTTCCCGTTCGACCGTCTGCAGGGCCCTGACCGCATGCTCGCCCGTCGCAGGGGAGAAGGGCAGCGCCATCGCGAGGACCTGGTTGGGGCGCAGGGAGGCGTCGCTCGGATCCACCGTGTCGAGGTAGTGGCCCTGCGATTCGGACCAAAAGCGATCTCGAAACGAGGCCTCGGCCCGGTCGGCCAACGTGGCAAACGGTGTTGGGTCCTCGCCGAGCCGCTCGGCGAGCCACGCCGCAACGCGCAGGGCGTTGACCCAGAGCCCGTTGACTTCGACGGGCTTGCCATGCCTCGGGGTGACGACCCACTGTCCGACCTTGGCATCCATCCAGGTGAGCTGCACGCCGACTTCGCCTTGGCGCAGGAGGCCGTCCTTGGGGTCCACGCCGATTCCAAAGAGCGTGCCGCGCACGTGCCAGTCCACCACGTCGCGAATCGCCCGCATCATCTCGGCCGCCAGGTCGGGGTCCCACTCGCGATCCAGCGTCTTGTAGATCGCATTGACGAACCAGAGGGTCGCGTCCACGGTGTTGTACTCGGGCTGGCCGCCGTGCTCGACGAAGCGGTTGGGGATGAGGCCCTGGTGCATCTGGGACGCGTAGGCGCGCAGGATCGACCGCGCGTCCTCGACGTCTCCGCCGACCAGGCAGATGCCGGGGAGGGCGATCATCGTGTCTCGGCCCCAGTCCGTGAACCAGGGATATCCCGCGATCAGCGTCGATCGCTGGGGCGTCCGAACGACGAACCGGCGGCAAGCGTCGCGAAGCCATGGCGCGAGCAGGTGGGACGGCGCCTCGCTCGGCGCCTCGGTGGGTGTGCCGGGCGCCTCGAGGGTCGAGGCGACCAGAACCGCGTCCTCCCCGGGCAGGAGTTCCCACTTCAGTTCACACGGACAGTAGAGGTCCTGGCGTGCCTGAAGTCCCCTCTCCAGTTCGCGCATGTGCTCGAACCGGTAGTACCAACCCTGGACGGGAATGCGCTGGGCTCCCTCGTGGACGAGGTGGAGCGAGACGCCCCGATGCGTCAGAACGGTCTGGCCCTTGGGGAAGACGAGGTGGTCGGGGTACGCCTCGCTCGCTTCGAAATCGGCGTGGTGGGACCGGTGGCAGACCAAGGGGCGCAACGTGAGCTGGAACGGCTGCTCCCCGACGTTGGAGAAGGTGATGGCGGCGGTGTTTTCTCCCGGCACCATCTCGATCCGCTTGCGGACGATCGCCCCCGCGGCCTTCCAAACCCACTCCACGGAAGCGCCACACGAGAACGAGTCCAGGTAGAGGTATCCCCCAGGATTCAGCGCTCCCGGGTACTGGTTCGTCGAGATGCCGACCGGAGAGCCGTCGGTCTGGATATAGGCGTCGAGGTTCGCCAAGAGCAGCGTGCGGCCCGTCGGGGGTGTGATCGCCGCCACCAGGTGCCCATGGTAACGGCGCGTGTTGGCGCAGGATACGGTGCCCATCGCATACCCACCCAGACCGTTGGTGAGCAGCCATTCCCGGTTAGAGGCCAACTCGAAGTTCCGGCAAGCCGCCGCATCGAGGGTGTAGACCATCTCATCCCTAGTATGGGGGGACCGAAGAAGGTCCTGCACGGAACTGCGCAAATTGCCAGGGTCTTTCTGCGCGAGATGCGGCATAGAGCCCGTAGACCTGCGAGGCGGGAATCGGGAGAGGGGGAAGACAGATGGAGTTGTCGGAAGCAAAGGCGTACGAAGGGCAGCACCTCTCGCTCACCTGGCGGAACCGGAAGGGGGACGAGGTGACGCAAGTGGTGGACGTCGTTCAGGTGGCGTTCGTGCCCATGTACGGTCCGTGTTTCGTCACGGATGCCGGCAACATCGCGCTCGACCGCGTCGTTTCGCTGACCCCTCAGGCTCCGCTTCGACGCGCGGCGTAAGGAGCGTGATGATTCCGGGCTCGTGTTGCCGATGCACGCCCGTCGAGCGGGCGTGGCACCTCCTAGTGTCTCCTAGCTCCTCCGGGGCACCTCCCGAGCGGGCGTGGCACCTCCTAGTGCCTCCTT
Source organism: Fimbriimonadaceae bacterium (assembly GCA_023957775.1). Taxonomy (NCBI): domain Bacteria; kingdom Bacillati; phylum Armatimonadota; class Fimbriimonadia; order Fimbriimonadales; family Fimbriimonadaceae; species Fimbriimonadaceae bacterium. The sequence goes on from JAMLGR010000008.1 coordinate 147,921, forward strand.
GCACCTCCGGGGCACTTTGAGAGCCCCGCTATTCTTGGTTCGTACGCCGCACTTTGCGGTTCTGGAGCGCTTCGACGAGGCGATCGATGCGCATGCGGAGGCCGAAGCGGTACTCGGACGGAATGTCGCGAAAAACCACGAACGCTTCGAAGCACCCCATCACCTGCGACGCGGAGTACTGACGGTCGATCCACGTGCGGGTCGAGGGATCCCACTTGGTCAGGTAGCTGAGTTTGCGCGGTCCGAGGGTGAGGTCGGCGCGCAGATGCACGCCTCGCGGTATCAGGAGCCTATCGGCCTCGAAGTCGGGAGTCCCGACCTCGACGGAATCCGAGTAGGCCACGCCGACAGTCAACCCGTTGGCGGGGTGGGCGACCACACCCACCAGCGCGCGGCCCCAACCGTAGGTCCTCACGTTCGAACCGAACAGCGAAGTGTCCACCCGAAAAACCCCTTCGAAACCCGGTCCCAGACTCCAAGGTTTCGGGCCCGCCGCAAGCGAGGTCGCGAAACGGGTTACTTGGTTGCCGCCGTCCTCGGCGATCTTTTGGAGGCGCGTGCTCACGGTGGCATCCCAGTTGCGGGCCTGCAATCCCACGTCCCAAGCAAATTCGAGCGGCTTGTCGAAAGTGCCGCCCGGGCGTCTCGCCACGGGGCTCTTGTTCCAGTACGAGCCCACGGACCAGGTGTTGCGGGGTTGGTGGAGCCGCGCCTGGCCCTGCTGCGGCGTGAGAACGGTGACGTTTTCGAAGTAGTCTCCTCGGAAGCGCTCGTCAAGGTCTGAGCTCGTCGTCAGCTTCGATCCCGACTCGGGAGGAACCGTGCTCTGGGCGAAGGCCAGTCCGTAACTGGGAAGGCGGGTCTTGAACGAGCTGAGGGAACCGGTGACGGCCGAGCTTTCGCCGATGAGGAACGTGCTGCTCCAAGTGACGCCGACGCCCTCTCCGGGTCTTTGCGAGATCGAAGGCGGATTCAGGCCGGTCGCGCGGCGATCGAGGCTGAACGTCGCACGGGGGAAGGTCGGCAGATTCGCCCCGAACACGCTGATGCGGGGTCGGTAGAGCACGCCGCGCCGGCCCGGCTCGATCACGACGCGCGGGGAACGGAGGCGGACGGGTGCATTCGGACCCTCGCAAGGGGTGCCTTCGGCGTCGATCAGCTCCCACCGCGTCGGCGAAATCACCAGCTTTTTCGCCCGGACCGAGAGGTCGAGCACCCGCATCTCGATGTTGGCCGCTTCGCCCGTCTTGTTCTTCCAGTCGAAGTGCAGGGAGTCGGCGTTCGCCGTGCCGTCGGGATCCACCAACACGACGTCGCCCTTGGCCTCGCCCCACCTCTCCCCCTCGGCCAGGTGCAGTTCGAGGGTCTTGGCGTGGATCGTCGTGGGGCCATAGCGAACCTCCACGCCGTCCGAGAACGTGGCGACTTGAGTCTCGAGGTCGACGGTCTTTCGGTGCCACGTGACCGTCAGCGTCTCGTCGATGCGCTCGACGCTGGGGGATTGGAGGAGGGAACAAGGCACGAACCAGGGCCACGCCACGGTTGGGCGAGTGTACCGTTCGCCGCATGCGGAGCCTCGACGGCAGGATCCGAACAGTTTGGGCCTTTCGACCCGTCGTGATATAGTAGGAGCCAAAGCAGATGGTCGATGCAAAAATGCTCTCCATACCGATTGATCCCGCGGCCCTCGAGCTGCACTGGGTCGCCCGTTGCCGCGAAGGCGACGAAACGGCGCTTGGTTACCTGATCGATCGGCACCGCCAGCGCCTCGTGCGCACGGCGACCAACCTCTTGCGCGATCGCCACGAGGCGGAAGATGTCGCCCAAGAGGCGTTTCTGAAGGCTTTCCGGGAACTGGGGCGCCTTCGTGAAGACCGCGCGTTCTCGGGCTACTTGTATCGCATCTGCGTCCGACTCTGCATGGATCGCCTGCGCCTGAAGCGGGCTGAACCCGCCGAGTTGGAGGCCGTCCAGCCCCACGAGGGTGGAAGCGTCGAAAACCGGGTCGTGATCGAGAAGGTGCTCAATCAGTTGCCTTACGATTTGCGAACGACCCTGGTGTTGCGCGAGATCGAGCAGCTTTCCTACGAGGAAGTGGCGGACGTGATGCGCGTTCCGATCGGGACCGTGCGTTCGAGGCTCCACACCGCGCGCGAGCGTTTTCGCGTGCTCTGGCTGGAGGCCATGGCCGAGTGAAGAGCCGTTTGTTCGGTTGTTCGAAATTCCGTAGGCTCACCAGCGATCGTATGGACCGATCGCTGTCGAGCGGCCAACTGCGTTTCCTCGACCGCCACCGCGCCGTTTGCAGCGTCTGCGCGCGCGCCGAGGAGGAGGCGCACGACGCCTTGAAGATGCTGCGCCTCGCGATCCTCGAGCCGGAATCCGATCCCGGATTCGGCCATCGCGTGCTGCGCCGCGCGCGGGTCCAGTCCGTGCGAGCCAAGTTCGGCTACTGGTCGCCCGCGGTGTTCGGCGCGGCGATCGCAGGCATCGCCATCCTCGCTGCGCTCCAGATGATCGCCAACTCGTCCCATCTGCCGGCCATCCGCGTGCCTGGCGCCAATGGGCCGGAGATGACCCGTCGCGATCCTGTGTTCCCGCGCCTCGACACCACGGTTCGCGCCGTGCGATGAGCCGTGCCGCGAGGGCGTACTTCGGCGCCATGCTGGGCGCCCTCCTGACCCTGTTCTGGCATCCGATTTCGCGCCCCTTCCTCTGGAACGGCTTCTCGCACTGGGGGGCGTCCGCCGTCGCGCGCAGCACCCCCCTGATCGCGGGCAATTTGGTGCGGCTGCCGGTCCCGAAGAGCGAACTCGATGCCAGCCTCTGGCTCCAGGCGGGATCGGAGCGCCTGTGGGTGCATCGGCCCCCCAGCGACGCGGACAGGGAGAATCTGGTCCTCGTCGCCCGAAACGCCGCCGTGCATGAGCCCGAGAACGCCTATTGGCGCCAGATGGAGGCTGTGTTCCTCGGATCGCTCGGCCGCCAGGAGGAGGCTCGCAAGGCGTGGGTGCAGGCTGCCAAGGCGGTGCGTTGGAACGACTACCAGAGCGTCCGCCTCCTCGGGGTTCGGGAAGAGCTGGCGCGCGAGGAGGGCTCGCGCCTTGCGTGGCAGCTCGCGTTCGCCCTCCGGCTGCGCTCCTCCGCAAACGCGCAGGCCATTCGTTCGTTTTCGCGCCAGGTCGTAAGCGGTACCGATCTCGTGAGCCCCGCGGGCCTGGAGACGCGCTGGGCGAGCGTGATGAACGCACGCCTCATGCGCGATGGCGCGCGTTCGATCGAGACCGGCCAAACCGCGGCCGAGATGATGGAGGCCGCGTCCCATCCGGCGGGGCTGCCCGTCGCCCGAAGCCACCGCGTGCTGCTGCTGGCGCGCTACGACCTCATCAACGCGTTGATGGCGGCGGGGATGAGCGAGCGGTCCAACCAGGTGAACCGGGCGTACGACTCCAACGACTCGTGGATCGCTCTGACGCGCAGAGTCGACACTCAAGAGTTCGCGGACATGAGCATTCTGGGCGCGCTGGCGACCGCAACCGTGCCCAGCGCCCTGCTTGCCGTAGCCGCCCTCGGCGCGATCCTCTGGATGGTCGGCACGATCGTCCATCGCAGCGCGGTGGTGCGCCAACTCCTGGCACCCCCCGCCGCGCCCGCGTTGGGAGTGGTCTTCGCCGTGTTGGCCTATCTCGCGACGGGCTTGGTCCTCGCGGCGATCGCCGTCGTGCTCTGCTTCGCGTTCCTCGTGTTTACTCCGCCGCGCGTTCGCAGCCTGACGCCCGATGAGTTGGGTCCGCTCTTCCGCTTCATCCTCGCCCTGTTGGGAATGGCGATCGCCTCGACGTTCGGCGCGTTCATCGCGAGCCTTTCGACACCCGCCTGCGAGCTTCTCTTCTTGATCGGAGTCCCTCGCGAGTACTACGGGGGATCGACCCTGTTCCTCGGCCTTTCGGGCATCGTGCTCGGGCTGTTGCTCTTGATCTCGCCGGGGTGGGCGCTCGCGCAGCGCATCGCCACGCCCAAGGTGGTCGGCGTGGCGATGCGCGATCTCGGCTGCGGGTTGTGCGCCGTCTGCCTCGGGCTCGCCGTGGTCTCCGCTCCGGCTGCCGTGTATGCTGACCGAGTATTGAACCAGAACCTCCAGATGCTGGTCGAAAACGAGCCGAACTACCACCTTCTCCAATGAACCCCTCCACCCGGTCCACCATCGAGGAACTCGCCCAGCGACGGGTCTCGCTGGTGGAGGAGTTGCCGCACAATCCCTCCGGTCTCGAGTGGTGCGCGCAGCACACGCGCATCTGCGACGCGGTCGTACGCGTCGTATTCGAGGGGGTTTGCGAGGCGGTCCAAGGCGTCTCCAAGATCGCGGTGGTGGCGACGGGAGGCTACGGAAGGTCCGAGCTCGCGCCGTACTCCGACATCGACCTCACCGTCGTCCCCGGAGACGAGTCGGACAAGGGGATCGACGCGTTCGTCCGGAGTCTGTTCACGGACCTTCACGAGGCGTTCGGCAGCATGCTGAAACTCGAGGTGGGCTATGCGTTCCGCCTGGTGAACGACGCTGCGGGCCTCGACGCCCAGTCGAGGACCGGATTGTTGGACGCCCGCCGCATCGCGGGGGCTTCGGAGCCGATCGACCGGCTGCTCGAAGTGCTGTGGGAGAGCATGCCCGCGGGGCAGTTCCTGCTCGCCAAGATCCGCGAGCGGAACGCGGCCTTCAAGCGCTACCACGACACGCCGCTGGTGGTGGAGCCGCATTTGAAGGAGGGTGCCGGGGGCATGCGCTGTTTCCAGTGCGCGAACTGGATCCGCGCGGCCATCGGCGAACGGCCGGCTCTGCCCACGCGGGCGTACGAGCACGTCGTCCGGTTTCGGAACCTCCTCCACGCCGCGGCGGGCAAGAAGCAAGATCTGCTCACGCGCCAGCGCCAAGCCGAGATCGCCGATACGCTTGGCCAGGACCTGTACGCGATGATGTCGGCGCTTGTGGATTCAGCCTCCTCGCTGCACCTGGAGTACCAGCGCGCCGTCGACTCGCTGGCGCACTCCCGGTTCTGGGTGAGCCCCGGCGTGCTCGCGGTCAGAGGCGAGGCGCGTGTCTCTGGGGATGCGACGATGAGCGAGGCCGCGGCCGGCGTCGCGATCGCCACCCAGTTGGGTCTCGAGGTGTCCGATCTTCCGACCCTCGCGAAGGACGAGGTGAACGGCGCGGAAGCCCGGTACGCGGTCTGCTCCGGGGAAGCGACGCTGCGCAACCTCGAACGGTGCGGCCTTCTCATGCGCATTTTGCCCGAGCTGGCGCGGTGCCGCGTGGTCATGCCGCGCGACGCGACCCACGCCTTCACAGTGTACGAGCACACGATCCGCGTGGTCCGCTCGCTGGCCTCCCTCGCGCCGGGTTCGTTTCTCGGGGACCTCATGGACGGGCTGCACGATCCCCAGCCCCTCCTTTTGGCGGCCCTGCTGCACGATGTCGGGAAGATCGACGAGAGTCGCCCCCACGCCGAAACCGGGGAGGCGATCGCGCGCGAGGTGTGCGCGCGATGGGAGGTGGCGGACGACGACACGGAGACCGTGGCGTGGCTGGTGGGCCAGCACCTGCTGATGTCGCTCTTCCTCCGCATGCGCGACATCCAGAACCCGCAGACCGCGCTCGAATTCGCCGCGCACGTCAAGGACCGCGAGCGGCTCGACATGCTGACCCTGCTCACGTGGGCGGACACCCGTTCGGTGGGCGAGGGCGTGTGGACCGCCGCGCAGGAGCACATGCTCGAGGAGCTGCACACGCGGGTCGTACAGGTGCTGGATGGCGACGCGCCTTCGGCTCCCGATCCCGCGATGTACCGCCGCAGGCTGTTGCGCGAGCTGAGGCACGAGGACATTCCCGAGAGCGAGGTCAAGGAGTTCGTCGAGAGCCTGCCCGCGCACTACTTGATCAGCACGCCCCCGGAGGTGGTCCGGCTCCACATCGGATTCGAACGCCGGGCGCGCTCGGGGGAATCGATCGTCTCGTTCCACCACGAACCCGAGTTGGGATCGACCGAACTGACCGTGTGCGCCCCGGACGCGGCCGGCCTGCTGAGCAAGGTGCTGGGCGTGCTCTACGCGTTCGATGTGAGCCTGCACGGCATCCGCGCCAGCACCACACGGACCGATAAGCCCGTGGCGGTGGACCAGTTCGCCACGAGCTTTGGCGAGCGGCCGATTCCTCCGGGCACGTGCCGGGAACTCGCCGTCTCGCTCAAGCGCGTCATCGAGGGGGAGGAGGACGTCTCGGAACTGCTGCGCAGGAGGGGCAAGGACCCCGAGCGCCTGCAGCGTTCGTTTACCTTCACCTACCTGCCGGGCACGCCGGGGATCATGGAGGTGCGTGCGCCGCGAGGCAAGGGAATGGCGTACCGTTTTTGCAATCTCATCACGAAAGCGGGCTGGAACATTGTCTCCGCCAGGGTGGGGCAATGGGCCGGACGGGGTGCCGCGGCCTTCTACATCCTGGGCCCGGAAGATCGCGAGCTTTCACGCGAAGAGGTCGAGGCCGTGGTGGGTCGGCAGGTATAGTCGTCTTCGCCCTATGAAGGTCGTGATTTTCGGTTGTGGACGCACTGGCTCGTCCCTCGGACTCCAACTCGCGTCGCGTGGCCACTACGTGACGATCATCGAGCAAAACCCGTCGGCGCTGCGCCGGCTGGGCAAGGATCACGGTTGCCACATCATCATCGGCAGCGGGCTGGACGAGGACATCCTGAACAAGGCGGGGATCGAGGAAGCGGACGCGTTCTTCGCGGTGACCCGGGGGGACAACACCAACCTCATGGCCGCCCAAATCGTGAAGTTGGACCACAACGTTCCCCGAGTCTGCGTGAAGGTCGCCGATCCCTTGCGCGCGGAGGCGTACCGGAATCTGGGGTTCTTCTGCATCACTCCGAGCGCGCTTACGGCGGGCTACATGCGCGACTGGTTCACCGAACAGCCGCTGGAGGCGATCAGCGAGTACAACGTCCTCCCCAAGGAGTTGGAGATCTAGATGTATTCGATTCTTGTGGGAGGCGGCAATGTCGGGCTGGCGCTGGCCAAGCGGCTCTTGGGCAACAACTACGAGATTTTGCTCTTGGAGAAGGATCCCGTGCAGGCGGAGCGGCTCGCGGCGCTCATCGGCGAATCCAACGTCGCCGTGGGTGACGGCTGCGAAATGCTCGTTCAGAAGGAGATCGGGTTTGGACGCGCCGACGTCGTGATCGCCGTGACGGGCGAGGATGAAGACAACCTCGTCGTGTGCCAGATGGCCAAGGTCGTGTGGAACGTGGACCGCGTGCTCGCGCGGGTCAACGATCCTGCGCACGAGTCGATCTTCACGCGGATCGGCATCGACGACACCGTGTCCGCGACGGGCATCATCTACTCGCTGCTCGAGCAGCAAATCATGTCCGACACCGTGTTGCCCGTGGGTGCGCTGGGCCGCGGCAACATCGAGGTCATGGAGATCAAGCTGAGCAACCGCTCGCCCGCCGTCAACAAGCGCGTCCGCGAACTGCGTCTGCCGCTGCAGACGAACATCGTGTGGGTCATCCGGGGCGACCAGGGGATCTCCGTGGACGGAGACACCGAGCTGCTTGCGGGCGACATGGTGGTCGCCTTGGTTCCGCGGGACGGAGCCGAAGAGCTGCGTGACGCGCTCGTTCCCCAGAAGCCCTAGGTTTCTGCACGGACGAGAGGCAGTGCAACGCGGAGGCGTGCGCCCTGATCGCTCGGCTCGACGCGAATCGAGCCACCCCTCGCCTCGAGAAGCTGTCGGCAGACCGCCAACCCGATCCCGGCTCCTCCCCACGCGCGGTTGCGACTGTCGTCGACGCGCACGAAGCGCCCGAACACCTCGTTGGAAAATCCGGCGGGGATGCCCGGACCGTCGTCCTCCACCACCACCGTGGCTTGGTCTCCCTCGGCGGCCGCCTCCACCCGCACGCTTCCGCCTTGACCGGTGAAGCGAGCTGCGTTGTCCAGCAGGTTGTCGACCACGATCCGCAGTTCGTCGGGCTCGATCACCACGATGAGCCCCTCAGGTGGCAACTGGACCAAGAGGGACACCCCCCGAGCTTCCAGCCGGGAACGCCAAGGGCCGAGAATGTCGGCCAGCGCTCCGGCAAGGTCGATCGGGCCCGCATCGGAAACCGTCCGCCGGGCCGTTCGAAGGAGGGACTCGATCGTGCGCGCCATGCGCTGGACCTCGTGCAGCAGTTCTACATGGGAGTCGCTGTACTCCTGTGGCGTCCTGGCTTTCAAGAGCGTCGTCTCGATGCGTGTTTGCATCAGCGCCAGGGGCGTGCGAAGCTCGTGGGCGGCATCGACGGCAAACCTCTCTTCGCGTTCAATCGTCTCCTGGATCCGGTCCAGCATGGCGTTGAGCTGCCTTGCGAAGGCGCCGAACTCCGCCTCGTCGTCCGTGCTCAGCCGCGCGCCCAGGTCCGCGCCCTCGATCGCCGACGCCTGCGCGGTCATCCGCAGCAGGGGACGGAACACGGCTTGGGCCGCTATCCAGGTGGCCGTTCCCACGAGTACCGAGAGGGGAAGCCACAGGAGGGTGAGGACCCAGCCAAGGTTGCGGGAAGAGGCGCGGGAAGCGCGGAGATCGAGTCCAACGACCAGCGAGCCCCCGTTCCACGGCTTCCCGATCGACAGTGTGGTTCCGTCAACGAGGGAGCCAACGACGGGTTTGAGGGCAAGGTTGCCGATCTGATCGCCGGCCGCGCCTCCGGGGCCGAAGAGAGCCGCCGACACGAGCGGGTGGGCGCTTCGAAGCTCGGAGAATTCGAGTGCCGGACTGCCCTCTTGGGTCAGCAGCTCCAAGGTCGCCCGCAGCTCCCGTTCGGCACGGACGTCGTCTGAGCGCCGACTGATCCAGAAGACTCCGGCGAACAGCAGGGCCAGGACGAGAGCCGCCGTTCCCGTGGCGACCGCCGCGAGGCGGGCGCGGTGGCTAAGCTTCAACTGGCACCAGCGCGTAGCCCCTGTGTCGGATCGTTTGAATCAAACGCGGCTCGCCAGCGGCCTCGGTCTTCATGCGCAGGTACCGCACATAGACTTCGACGATGTTGGTGTTTGGCGCGTCCGGGTCCTTCCAGACCTCGCGAAGGAGGGCGCGTTTCGAGACAGGTCTTCCGGAGTGCTTCATGAGCTGCTCCAGGAGACGAAACTCGGTGTCCGAGAGGTTGAGTTCGCGTTCGCCTCGGCGTGCAATCCGGTTGCGCACGTCCAGGAGCAGATCGGCGCTTTGAAGGAGGTCCTTGTGTGCTGCTTCGCGCCTCAACAGCGCCCGCACGCGGGCGAGCAGCTCGTCCAGGTGGAACGGCTTGGCTAGGTAGTCGTCCGCGCCGAGGTCGAGGCCTTTGACACGGTCTGGAAACTCACCGCGCGCGGACAAGAAGAGGACCGGAACGTCGAGTCCACCTCGTCGAATGCGACGGACGAGTTCGAATCCGTTCATCACCGGCATCATCACATCGGCCACGATGGCATCGCAGTCGGCGGCCAACGGTAGCGCGAGCGCCCCGTTGGCCGCTGTGAGCACCTCGTAGCCCGACTCCTCAAGCGCTTGCTCGAGCAGTCGGGCCATTTGGGCTTCGTCTTCGACGATCAGGATGCGTTTCAAGCCGATTACTCGCCTCCGCCACCCTCCTCCGAGGTTGTCACCACCTTACCGGTCTTGGCGTCGACGTCGACTCCCATCACCTTGTGGTTGGCCGTGACCACGTCCATATCCCAGATCAGGGCGCCGCTCTTGGTCTTCTCGAGCTTGGCTTCGTTGACGTACCCCGCGACCTTCTTGGTTGCCGCGGCGGCGGCCTGGGAGATGGTCACCCGCGCCGTGAGGCCCGTGTTGGGCGCCTCGGCCTGCTCGGGACCCTCTTCCTCTTCCTCCTCCTTTTGCTGCTGCTTTTGCTGCACCTTGGTTTTGGCGTTGTGGGCAGTGGTCCCCTGCTGCGCCCAAACCAGGCTGGTTCCGAGGCCCGAGACGGCCAGCACGCCGACGGCAGCGAGTAGGATCGATTGTGTTCTCTTGTTCATGGTTGTAATCTCCAGGTTGGGTTCGCACCCGAGTCATTCAACCACCGGGCCGACGCCTGTGAGCTTGGAAGTCGCTCAGGTGGACAGGGGAGGAGGGAAGGTTGCTGAGACGATTCTCAGCGGCCCCGAAGCGGGAATGAGGTTTGGTTCAACCACGTGATACGACGATCCCTTCTAGTCTTGGTTGCCGCGGTTTGGGCGGGCACGGGTCTGGCGCAGGACGCACCGCTCTGGACGCCACAGATGGCGGTCCGTCTGGCGATGGAGCACCGGGCGCTGGTCCGAGCGGCGGGCCACCGCCTCAGTGAAGCACGCCGTCTTCGGGTGTCGGCCGGGGCGTACCCGGCGACGCGCATCGAGGCGGGCGACGGCACTCGGCCGGACGTCGGAGGCGGGGAAGATCTGGCGGTGTTCCAGCCGATCGACGCCTTTGGCAAAGTCGGAGCGTCGCGTGCGGCTGCGGAGGCCGCTTTCGTCGAGGCGCGCGCGGACTACCGGCAGCAGCTTCTCGACGTCCAGCACGAGGCTCTGGTCGCATATGCGAACCTGGCATCGGCCCAGGGGCTCGCCTCGGCGGCCAGGGAGCAACTGGAGGTCGCCCGAGCCCTCGCCGCCGCCACACGGCGACGCATCGAGGCCGGTTCGCTGCCGGAGTCGCAGGAGGCCCGAGCCGCGCTCGAGCTCCTTCGCGCGCAGCAGGTCGTGACGGATCGCGATGCGGCCCTCCTTGCCGCAAGAGCGAGGTTTGCGGCGGCGACCGGGATCGAGGAGAAGGAGGTTCCGACCGCACGGACCGCAGGCCTCGTCGCCCTGCCCGAGCCCTCGGGGGAACCTCTCGCCGAGCGCCCGGACCTGGCCGTGTTGGCCGCACGGCTGCAGGGCGCCCAAGCGGAAGCCCGTGCCGCAGGCCTCGAGTTGGCGCCCGACTTCGAGATCCAGGCGCGTCGAAACCCCTGGTCCACCGATGAGACCTACGGAGTTCGTCTCCAGCTCACGATGCCTCTGTGGGACCACGGAGCGTCTCGGGCGCGGCGGCAGGCCGCGCGTTCCGGTGAGGCGGCCTCGCTGGCGGAGCTTGAAGACCGTCGCGCAGGTGCGCTCGGGGAGCTCCGTGCGGCCGAGCTGGAGGTGGCCGCCGCGCACGCGTCCGTGGCCTCCTACGAACAGATCGTGGCGACGGCGAGGGAGATGCTCGCAAGAGAGCAGCGCGGCTACGAACTGGGCGTTGGAACGCTCGTGGACGTTCTCGATGCGCGGCGCGCCCTTGGCGAAGTGCTCGAGTCGCTCGTGGATGCCCGGTACCGGGAAGATCTTGCGATCGAGGGGCTCCTCGACGCACGGGGGCATTTGGTGGAGGAACCGAAGGCATGAAGTTGGGGTGGATGGTCGGTGGATTGGCGCTGCTGGGCAGCTTTGGGTGTGGGAAACCCCCAGAGGAGGCCGCCACGGAGGCGCCCCCCGTGGAAGTGGCCTTTGCGACCGCCGAGCAGGGGGTCGTGCGGGAGACCGTGTCGCTTGACGGCAGGTTTGCGCCCACCGAGGGGTCCGTGGCCATGTTGGCCCCGACCGTTGCGGGCCGATTGGTGAAGGTGCTCGTACGCGAAGGCGATTCCGTTCGGGCGGGGCAACTGCTGGCGCAGGTGGATACGAACGTCCAAGCGCAGGAGGCGCGCAGCGCCGAAGGAGCCGCCTCGGCCGCCAAGGAGCAGGCCACCTCTTCCGCATTGACGCTCGAGGCGTCTCGAGTCCAGCAGCAAGCTGCGCTGGACACGGCCCGACTCGCGCTCGCCGCCGCGGTCGCCGAACGCGACGCCGATGTGAGGCAGGCGGCGCTCGAGTTGGAGAAGCTGCGCTCCGGCGCCCGGCCGCAGGAGATCGCGCAAGCCGAACAGGCGGTGCTTCAAGCCAAGGTCCAGCGCGATCGGGCCAAGGCCGAGGCCGATCGGGACCAGCAACTGATCGGGGAAGGTTATGTGTCGAAGCAGCAGGCCGAGGCGTCCCAGGCCGCTTACCTGACCGCCGAATCCGCGTACAAGCAAGCGCAGCAGCAGCTTGATCTGCTTCGCGCAGGGGCGAGGAGGGAGGATATCCAGGCGGCGGAAGCCCGGTTGGAGGCGGCCCGGACGGTGGGCTCCAAACGTGTGGAGCAGGCGCAGGCGGCCGTCCGCGAAGCCGAGGCGGGCGCGCTGTCCGCGAAGGCTCTGGCCCGAGAGGCCGCGGCCGCGCGCTTCGGCGCGACGGAGAAGCAGGCCGGAGCCTCGGCGGCACGGGCCACCCAGCAGCTCGGGGAGGTTCGCGCTCCGTTTGCGGGCCGGGTGAGCCGCCGGTTCCTCGCTTCGGGCGACCAGGCCGAACCCGGCACGCCCGTCTTCGAGATCGCGGCGCCGGGCGCCCGAACGGACTTCGTCGCCTCGGCGACACCGGAAGAGGCGGCCCGCCTCTCGATCGGCATGCGCGTCCTCTTTCCAGGCAAGCCGGGCCTAGCTGGCACGGTGGCCTCGGTGGGGCAGCCTGATGCCGAGTCCGGGATGATCCCCGTGCGGGTGCGGTGCGGCGCAGCCGGAGAGTCGGCGGGCGCGTTTGCCTCGGCGCGTATCGTGGTGGCCGTTCACTCCGATGTCGTGCGCGTGCCGCGCGAGTCGGTGCTGACCCAGGAGTCTGCTCCCGTGGTCTTCCGTGTCGAGAACGGAGTCGCCCACCGCCTGGAGGTCGAGGTCGGCCCCGAGGATGACGGTTGGGTGGAGATCAAGAAGGGGCTGGTCGCAGGGGACGTCTTGGTCCTGATCGGCCAACACGAACTGGCCGACGGGGCGAAGGTGGTGGCCCAGCCGCCGGCCGAGGGCACAGGCTCGTGACGCTGGCCGCTTGGGCGGTCCGGCACGTGAAGCCCATCGTCTTCACGACGGTGGTGCTGTGTGCGGCGGGGATCGCGAGCTACACGACGTTTCCAGTCTCGATCTTGCCCGAGGTGAGCTTCCCCCGCGTCGTGGCGATCGCCGAGGCGGGAGAGCGCCCGACCCCCTCGATGCAGGCGTCGATCACCCGCCCGCTCGAGGAGGCGATGACGACGATCCCGGACGTGCGCCGCATCCGTTCGAAGACGCAGCGCGGCTCGACCGAGATCTCCGTGGATTTCGCCCCCGGCACGGATGTGATCGTGGCCGAGCAGTTGATGAACGCGAAGGTCAACGAAGCACGCCCCGACCTTCCCCCGGAAACGCGCACCGAAGTGGAGCGCATGAACCCGACGGTGTTTCCCGTGCTTGGGCTCACGATCAGCTCGCCCTCGCTCTCCCAAGCCAGCCTTTGGAACCTCGCGACGTACACGATCAAACCCAGGCTCGCAAGGGCCGAAGGCGTGGCGCGCGTCGTGGTGCAGGGCGGCCGCATGCCCGAGATCGAGGTGTCCGTGCGCCCGGAGGCCCTGGCCGCGGCCGGGCTGAGCCTCTCCGAAGTCGTCGACGCGATCGACGCCCAGAACGGGCTGCATGCCGTCGGGCGCCTCGATCGCGAGTTCAAGCAGTACCAGGTCACCGTCACCGGCGAGGCCACCAACGCCGCCGAGATCGGCGAAATGGTGGTCGCCGAGAGGGGAGGCAAGCCCCTTCACGTGCGGGAACTGGCCGACGTGGCGATGGCGGTCGAGGATCGCACGACGATCGTGTCGGCCAACGGGTCCGAGTCGGTGCTGATCAACATCATCCGACAACCCACCGCGAACAGCGTGGCGATGGTGGACGCCGTGCACCAAGAGCTGGCCGCGTTGAAGTCCGAGCTTCCACCCGACGCCGTGGTCGGGACGTTCTACGACCAGTCGATCCTCGTCAAGGAGGCGGTGGGCAGCGTGCGCGACGCGGTGCTGATCGGCGCCGTGCTTTCGGTGTTCGTCCTGATGCTGTTCCTACGGGACCTGCGCGCGACCGTGGTCACGGCGGCGATCATTCCCGCAACGCTGCTCATCACGTTCCTGCTGATGCGGCTGGCCGGGATGACCCTGAACCTGATGACGCTCGGCGCATTGGCGGTGGGAGTGGGTTTGGTGATCGACGATGCGATCGTGGTGGTGGAGAGCGTGGTGCGCCACTTCGCGGTGACCTCGACCGTCGCCGAGGCGGTGCGCGCCGCGTCGACGCAGATCGCGGCCCCGATGGTGTCCTCGACACTGACCACGGTGGTGGTCTTCTTGCCGCTCGCGTTCCTGAAGGGCGTCGAAGGCGCGTTCTTCTCGGCCCTGGCCGTCACGTTGAGCCTCGCGTTGATGGTCTCGCTGATCTTGGCGCTCTGCGTGAGCCCGAGCCTCTGCGCGGCGTTTCTCAAGCGCGCGGGTCCGGAGCGCGAGTCGGGTTTGGGCCGGCTGCAGCACCATTACGGGGCCTTGCTGAACTGGACGTTGGCGCGCAAGTGGGTGGTGGCGCCGGTGATCCTGGCGACGGCCCTGGGTACGTGGTGGATCGGCTCGCGACTGGAGACGGGCTTCATGCCGGCGATGGACGAAGGCTCGTTCGTCCTGGACTACTGGACGCCCCCTGGCACCGCGCTCGAGGAGAGCGATCGCCTGCTCAAGAAGATTGACGCGATTTTGCTGGACACGCCGGAGATCCAAACGTTCTCGCGGCGGACAGGAACGGAGCTGGGGTTCATGATCACCGAGCCCAACACGGGCGACTACGCGGTGATGCTCAAGCAGGGCTCGCGCCGGCATATCGAGGACGTGATCGCGGACATCCGGGCCCGAGTGGAAGAGGACCTTCCCGGGATGGAGGTGGAGTTCATCCAGGTGCTGCAGGACCTCATCGGCGATCTGGCGGGCAACCCGGAGCCGATCGAGGTGAAGCTGTTCGGCGAGGACAAGGCCGCCGTTGAAGGAGCCGCGGTGAAGCTCGCGGACCGTCTCGGGCAGGAGCCCGGGATCGTCGACATCAATCCGGGTTTGACCGAATCAGGCCCCGAGATCGTGTTCGACCTCGACCCCGCGGCGGTGGGGCGCCTGGGCATGATCGCCGAGTCCATCGCCGGGCAGGCCGAGGCCGCGATGCTGGGGACCGTGGCGACGAACGTGCGCATGGGGGACCGTTTGGTTCCAGTCCGTGTGCGCTTGCCGATGCGGTCGCGGTCCAGTTTGGCGGCGATCGAACGGCTGCTGATCGTGACTCCCAAGGGGCGCGTGCCGTTGAGCCGTTTGGGAACCGCGCGCATCATTTCCGGAACGACGCAAGACGCCCGGGAAGACCAACGCCGTCTGGTGGGGGTCACCGCGCGCATGGAGGGGATCGACCTCGGAACCGCGGTTCGGGAAGTGAGGCACTCGCTGTCCCAGATGAGCCTGCCGCCCGGTGTCACCGCGGTGCTCGCGGGCCAGTTCCAGAGCCAGCAAGAGTCGTTTCGCAACCTCGCGGTGGTTCTGGGTGCGGCCATCCTGCTCGTCTATCTGGTGATGCTTTTCCAGTTCAAGAGCTTTGGCCCTCCAGGCGTCATCCTGGTGCTGATGCCGCTCTCGCTGTTCGGCGCGGTCCTCGCGCTTGGGCTCACGCACACGCCGCTCAACGTTTCCTCGTTCATGGGAGTGATCATGCTCGCGGGGATCGTTGTGAAGAACGGCATCTTGCTGCTCGACCGAGCCCAGCGGGCGATCGACGGAGGCATGCCCGTTGGCCAGGCGGTCGTGGAGGCGGGCGAGCACCGTCTACGCCCCATCTTGATGACAACGCTCACCGCCATCCTGGGGCTCGTGCCCCTGGCGCTTGGGATCGGGGCTGGCGCGGAGATGCAGCAGCCTCTCGCCATCGCGGTGATCGGCGGCCTCGCGTTCAGCACCGTGCTCACGCTGGTCATCGGCCCCGCGCTCTTCGCGTCGTTGCCCCGGGGGCGTTAGAATTTTCACGCAAGGAACGCAATGATCGCAAAGTGGGTCGACCCAAACCACACACCTCAAACCATGGACCTTTCCACCCTCCACCAACCCGTCTCCGACCTTTTCGCCGATGCGCATGCGGAGGACCCCCAAGGGTTCCGGCTGTCCGAAGAGCAGGTGGCGTTCTTCCATGAGAACGGCTACCTGACCGGGGTGCGCGTGCTGACCGATGCGCAGGTCGAAGCGCTTCGCGAGCAGTTGGCCCCGCTGATGGTCTCCGGGCACGAAGGCGAAGAGCTGTGGCACGAGTACCACTCCAACGAGTCCACCAACCCCGACACGGTGCTGTTCCACGCGCTGGGGGCGTGGCGGATCCAGCCCGGCTTCCACGACGCGCTCTGGAACCCGCGCTTCGCCGTGCCCGCGGCCCAACTGCTGGGCGGCCGCGTGCGGTTCTGGCACGACCAGCTCTTCTGCAAGCCCGTACGGCACGGCGGGGTGGTTGCGTGGCACCAGGATTACTCCTACTGGACGCGCACGAAGCCGATGGCGCACCTCACGTGCTGGATCGGACTGGACGACGCCACGCGCGACAACGGGTGCCTGGCGTACATCCCGAGGAGCCACGAGTGGGAGCTGCTTCCCGTCACGGGTCTCGCGGGGGACATGGACGCGATCCAGACAGTGCTGAGCGAGGAGCAGAAGGCCGCGTTCCACCCCGTGTACGCCGAGCTGAGGGCCGGGGAAGCCGCGTTCCACCACCCGCTGCTCGTGCACGGCTCGTACGAGAACCGCACCGATCGCCCGCGCCGGGCAATGGTGATCAACGCGATGCGAGACGGCGTGTGCTCCTACACCGACGAACCCCTGCTGCAGGGGGTGCCTCGCATTCGGAAGGGGGAGAAGGTGGACGGCCAGTTCTTCCCACTGCTTGGATCCTAGGAAGACAAACGACGCCGGCCCCTCACCCTCTGCCCCCTCTCCCCGAGACCCCCGGGAGCCCCCACCCAGTTCGCTACGCTCACTGCCTCCCCCTCGGAAGGGGGAGGGGCGAGGGGGTTCTGGCGACAAACGACAAACGGCCAACGACAAGCGACGCTAGGCTAGAATCACCCTGCGATGCCGAACTCCCCGCAAGGGCGCCCCGCCTCTCCGAAGGACGACCCGTCGTCGGCCATTCGCGTCGACGACGTCCGCATCCGCGAGGTCAAGGAGTTGACGCCGCCCGCGCATCTCCTGCGCGAGTTTCCGACCACGCCGAGTTCGGAGTCGCTCACGTTTGGGACGCGCGAGGCTGTTCATCGCGTGTTGCACGGCGCGGACGACCGCATGCTCGTGATCGTCGGGCCGTGCTCCATCCACGATGTCCGCGCGGCGCGGGAGTACGGGGAGCGGTTGGCGCGGATTCGCGGAGAATTCGAATCGGAGCTGATCGTCGTGATGCGCGTCTACTTCGAGAAGCCGCGCACGACGGTGGGCTGGAAGGGTCTCATCAACGACCCCAACCTCGATGGGAGCTTCCAGATCAACAAGGGCTTGAGGGTTGCCCGCAAGCTCTTGTGGGAGCTGAACGAGTTGGGGATCCCATGCGGCACCGAGTACCTCGATATGATCTCGCCGCAGTACTACGCGGATCTGATCAGTTGGGGTGCGATCGGCGCCCGGACGACGGAGAGTCAGGTGCATCGGGAGCTTTCTTCGGGCCTTTCGTGCCCCGTGGGTTTTAAGAACGGGACGGATGGGAACGTCCGCATCGCCGTGGACGCGATCAAGGCCGCGCAGTCGCCGCACCACTTCCTATCGGTGACCAAGGGCGGCCACTCGGCCATCGTTTCGACCAAGGGCAACGAGGATTGCCACATCATCCTGCGCGGAGGTCGCCAACCCAACTACGGCGCCGAGAGCGTCGACTCCGCGTGCAAGGCGTTGGCGGCCGGGGCGTTGGCGCAGCGCCTGATGATCGATCTCTCGCATGGCAACAGCGGCAAGGAGTACCGCAACCAAACGGCGGTCGGCGCAGAAGTCGCGCGCCAGGTGGCCGAGGGCGACGAGCGCATCTTCGGCGTGATGCTTGAATCGCATTTGAAAGCTGGTCGTCAGGACCTCGAGCCGGGGCAGGAGCTGGAGTACGGCAAGAGCATCACGGACGCGTGCCTCGGCTGGGAGGAGACGGTCCCCCTGCTCGAAGGCATGGCGGCCGCTGTGCGGAGGCGCCGATTGGTGGTGGAAGGCCGTTCGTAGCGGAGGGGAGAAGAGTGGACGAGCGCAAACCTTGGGACGTCCCGGTCACGGAAGAGGGGCGGGACGAGCTGATCCGCATGGTGGCTGACTACCAGCAACCCGGAGATGAGCTTGAGCTGGGGCAGACCCTTTCGCGTCTCGCCCACGTGGTCAAGCACGTGGGATCGCCGGACGGTCAAGGGGCGATGGTTCGGTCGGCCCAGATCGGTTCCGAAGCGGTACGGGTGCTTCGAGAGATCGATGCGCCGAAGGCCCTGTGCCGCGCGCTGCGTATCGCCGCGGTGCCCTTTGTGACCGGTATCGACTGTGAGGCTCTGTTAGCCGAATCGCTGACCCTCGCGCGCCAGATCGGCGACCTCGAGGAGGAGGGCTGGACCCTGTTTCGCATGACAAGGGCGAACGGAGTTGACGGCGTCGCGGTCGAGGATGCCCTTCGGTGCTTCGAAGCGTGCGGTTCGCTCAGCGGGAAGGCCTGCTGCCTCGTGTCGATGGCGATCGAAACTCAGCCACACCCCTTGGAGCTCCTCGAGGAGGCGGCGCGCCTCTATGAGCAGGACGGGAACGAGGTTGAGGCGGGGCGCGCCAGGAAGATCGCCGAAATGCTCACACCGTGAAGGGGCCTCGAGCCTCCGCTTAGGAGCCGATTCCCCAAGTTATCAAGAGCCTTCCGCTGCCGCTGATCCGTCAGAATGAGAGCGGACTTGGCGGTCGCAGGGGCTCCTGATCCCCTCACCCCAACCCCTCTCCCCCGGAGGGGCGAGGGGCCCGGACGGCCGCCCCAACGACCAACCACAAACCACAAACCACTGAAAGCGCGGATGAATCCGCGCACTCCCAAACGACCAACGACAAACGACAAACGATTAACGACAAGTGTCCTTCGTCCACCTCCACAACCACACCGAATACAGCCTCCTCGACGGCGCCAACCGCATTCCGTCGATGGTCAAACGCGCCAAGGAGTTGGGGATGCAGGCGCTCTCCATCAGCGACCACGGCGTGATGTTCGGGGTGATGGAGTTCTATCTCGAGTGCAAGAAGCAGGGGATCAAACCCATCCTCGGGGTCGAGGCGTATGTGGCGCCCAATGGTCTGGGAAAGCGCAACGGCCGGGAAGAGAACGAGACGTACCACCTCCTCCTGCTTGCCAAGAACCTCGAGGGGTACCGCAACCTTTGCAAGCTCTCCTCGATCGCCGCGCTCGAGGGCTACTACTACAAGCCCCGCATCGACCACGAGCTTCTTCGCAAGCACAGCGAGGGTCTGATCGGCACGAGCACGTGCTTGGGAAGCGAAATCTGCCAGGAGCTGCTGAAGGGCTCCTACGACAAGGCCCAGTATCTGGCCGGGATGTACGCCGAGATCTTCGGCGAGGGCAATTACTTCATCGAGCTGCAGGACCACCGGCTCAAGGAGCAGGCGATGATTCGCGAGCCCCTCCTTCGCATCGCGCGCGAGCTGAACCTGCCGACGATCGCCACCAACGACGCGCACTACCTGTGCAAGACCGATTCGAAGCCGCACGACGTGCTGCTCTGCATCCAAACCGGCTCGCTCGTCGAAGACAACAAGCGCATGCGCTTCGAGACGGACGAGTTCTATCTCAAGTCCGAAGAGGAGATGGCTGCGCTGTTCCCGGACGTGCCCGAGGCGCTTGAGAACACGGCGCTCATCGCCGAGATGTGCGAGGTCGAGCTGGGCAGCCAGCGGGCGAACATGCCCGATCCCGAACTCCCCGAAGGCGAAACGCCCCGCTCGTACTTGCGCAAGGTCGCGACCGAGCAACTTGCCAAGCGCGTGAAGGGTGCCGACGAGCGTGCCCTGGAGAGGCTCGAGTACGAGCTGGGCGTCATCGAGAAGACGGGCTTCGAGTCCTACTTTTTGCTTGTGCGCGAGTTCGCCGATTTCACCCGCGAGAGCGGCATCCACTTCGGCGTGCGGGGTTCGGCCGCGGGCTCGCTGGTCTCGTACTGCCTGGGGATTACCGATATCGACCCGCTGGAGTACGACCTCACGTTCGAGCGCTTCCTCAACCCGGAGCGCGTGTCGATGCCCGACATCGACATGGACTTCGAGGACGCGCGCCGCGACGAGGTGATCAAGTGGGTCACCGAGCGCTACGGGAACGACCGCGTGGCGCAGATCGTGACCTTCGGGACGCTGGGCGCGAAGGCGGCGATCAAGGATTGCGGCCGCGTGCAGGGTTACACGCCCCAGGAGACCGACCGGATCTGCAAGACCGTGCCGAACCTGCCTGGGATGAGCCTGGCGAGGGCGCTCAAGGAGTCCGCGGATTTCCGCCAGCTCGTGAACACGGAGCCGAAGGTCGCCTCGCTCGTCGAGATCGCGAAGTCGGTCGAGGGGATGGCGCGGCACTGCGGCGTGCACGCGGCGGGCATCGTGATCAGCAAGGAGCCGCTGATGGAGCACGTCCCGCTCTACCGCGGCAACGACGGCCAGGCCATCACCGCCTACGAGATGGGCATCCTCGAGAAGATCGGGCTGCTCAAGATGGATTTCTTGGGTCTGTCGAACCTCACCGTGCTCGCCAAGGCGGTGGACAACATCCAGAAGGCACGGGGCATCGAACTGGACGTGGGCGCCCTGCCGCTGGACGACGAGCCCACCTACGAACTGCTGGCGCGCGGAGACACGGTCGGCGTGTTCCAGCTCGAGTCGGGCGGCATGACCCGCTACGTTCAGCAACTGAAGCCGCAGAGCGTCCGGGAGCTGGCGGCCATGGTCGCGCTCTACCGGCCCGGTCCGATGGAACACATTCCGCGGTTCATCGACTACAAGTTCGGGCGGGCGACCCCCGAATACCTCGACGAGCGGATGCGCCCGATCCTCGAGGAGACGTACGGCGTCATCGTCTACCAGGACCAGGTGCTCAAGCTCGTACAAGCGCTAGCCGGGTTCTCCCTCGGCAAAGCGGACATCCTGCGCCGGGCGATGGGGAAGAAGGACAAGAAGGCGATGGACTCGATGCACGTCGAGTTCATGTCGGGCGCGGACGCGAACGGAGTGGCCGCGGAAGCCGCACAACAGGTTTGGGAGATGCTGCTCCCGTTTGCCGGCTACGCGTTCAACAAGGCGCATGCCGTGTGCTATGCGATGATCGCGTACCAGACCGCGTACCTCAAGGCCAACTACCCCGTGGAGTACATGGCGGCGCTCCTCGCCGTTTACCGTTCGAAGGAGGACCGTGTCACGAACTTCATCGAGGAGTGTCGGCGGCAGAAGATCTCGGTGCTGCCTCCGGACATCAGCCTGTCGGAAGTGGACTTCTGCATCGAGCACCCGGAGTCCCTACGGGGCGAGCCGCCCAAGCGCGGGGCCAAGGCCCCCCAGCCCGGCATCCGTTTCGGGCTCGCGGCGATCAAAGGGGTGGGCGAGGGCTTGGTGCAGGCCGCGATCGCAGATCGCGAGGAGAACGGGCCGTTCCGCCACCTGTTCGACGTCGCAGACCGCCTCAAGCAGGCGGGGCTGAATCGCGCCGCACTGGATGCTTTGGTGCGGGCGGGGGCGCTGGACTCGATCGATCGCAACCGCCGCAAGCTGGCCGAACACGTGGATGCGGCGATGGTGTACGCCGAGCGCCGAGGGCGGGATCGCGAGGGCGGTCAGAAGAGCATTTTCGAGGAGGACGGAGACACCGCCGCGCCTTCGTTCCCGGATCTTCCCGAGACCGAGACGTTCTCGCGCTCCGAGCTTTTGGCCATGGAGAAGGAGTTGATGGGCATCTACGTGTCCGATCACCCCCTTCGAGGCATGGAGCGGCGCATCCAACAGAGTTCGACGCACACGTGCGGTTCGGTCGAAGAGTTGGAGGAGGGGACGAGTGTTCGGCTGGCGGGGGTCATCGCCGCTTTGCGGACGATCACGACCAAGCAGTCCGGCAAGAAGATGGCGACGATGACCCTCGAGGATTTCTCCGGCCAAGCGCAGGTCATCGTCTTTCCCGCCGTGTACGAGCGCTTCCGCGAGGCGATCGTGAAGGACTCGGTCGTGCGGATGCGCGGGGCTGTGATGCACCGCGAGCGCGCGGGCAGCAGCGGTGAGAAGAGCATCGAGATCCGGATGGAGGACGTCGAGCCGATCGAGCCCGTGCTGGACCTGCAGATGGGGGGTGCGATGGACGCGAAGCGCCTGGTGATCCGCATCGAGAAGGCGACGCCGAGGCAGCTTCAGGGCCTCAAAGGGTTGTTGTGCAAGCATCCGGGCATGTACGAGGTCGAGGTGCAGATTCTCCCGCGCTCCACGTTCCACCCCTTGCTGCTCGATTACACCGTCGCCCCGACGAGCGACTTGCTCGCCTCGATCAAGAACGTGGTGACCGAGTGCGAGTTGGAGCTCGTTGCGCCAGATGGTTCGGCGGCGGAGTATGAATAGGCGTCCCGCATCTGCCGACACTCCAATAGGTTCACCATGCACTTGCTCCTGATCTATCTCGCCCTCGGTCTGCACGGAGGCGCCCCTACCGCCAAAGGTCCGGCCACCGGCGCCGCGGTCTCGGCCGCCCCGTCGACGCCCGCCGCCCCCGGGACAAACGCCGCTCCGGCAGCCTTCGACGTGGCCATCGCCGACGTGGCGCTGCTTCAGGTGAAGTCCGTCCAGGAAGAGCTGAAGATCGACGAGGCGACGCGCGCCCGGATGAACAAACACGCGGATGCCCACAAGAAGGCGCTCGACGCGTATCGGGCGAAGGTGGAGAAGGAGAAGATCGATCCGGCCAAGGCGATGCAGTCGCCCGAAATGGCGAAGATCTTCAAGGACCTGAAGGACGGCGTGTTCTCCGAGCTAAGCGCCGCCCAGATTCACCGATTGCGCGAGCTGACCCTGCAGCGCGCCGGGATCGTGGCGATCGGCCAGGCCGACGTTGCGAAACAAGTCGGGCTGAACGACAAACAGCTCGAGAAGTTTCGTTCGACGTTCCAATCGGAGTTTCAGAAGGTCCAGAAACTGCGCGAGGAGACGATGCGCGGCGCCCTGAAGGAGTACGAGGGCAAGCAGCCCAAGTCCCAAGCGGAGGCGGATGCGTGGCGCCAGGACGCGCAGAAGAAGCTCGCCGCGGCGGAGAAGGCGATGGCCCCGAAGGTCGAGGCCCTCGCCAAGGAGACCGAGTCGCGGCTCAACGCGCTCCTCACCGCGGAGCAGAAGAAGGCGTGGAACGATCTCAAGGGAGCTCCCTTCACTTTCAAGTAGGCTGAGCGGAGCTTCATGAGCGATTCCAACTCCCCATTGGCCGAGCGCTTCGCGCGGTTGCGTGCGAAGGGTGAGAAGGCGTTGGTCTTGTTCGTCACCGCCGGCGATCCGCCCCTGGAGGAGCTGCCCGCGATCCTCGAGACGTTGGCCGAGGCGGGAGCGGACGTGATCGAGGTCGGCATGCCCTTCAGCGACCCGATTGCGGATGGGCCGACCATCCAGGCGAGCAGCCAGCGGGCGTTGGACCGCGGCGCCACGCCGTCGAAGGTCCTGGAGGCGCTTGGCGCGGTCCAGATGGACGTGCCGCGGGTGTTGATGGGCTACTACAACCCGGTCCTTCGGCGCGGTTTGGACGCCTTTGCCTCAGCGGCCGCGGCCGCCGGTGTTTCGGGCACGATCATCAGCGATCTGACGCCGGAGGAGGCCCAGCCCTGGCGGGACGCGAGTCTCGCCCACGGCCTCGACACGATCTTCCTCGTCGCCCCGACGAGCACGGAGGCGCGCTTGGAGAGGGCGTGTTCGATGGCGACGGGTTTCGTCTACGCGGTCTCGCGCACCGGCGTCACCGGGGCGGGGAACCAGGTGCCGGCCGACGTGGGGAGTTTGGTGCGGAGGGTGCGCGCCCACACGGAGACGCCGGTGTGCGTCGGGTTCGGGATCAGCACTCCCGAGCACGTGCGGGCCGTATGTGCGGACGCGGACGGGGCCGTGGTGGGCAGTTGGCTGGTCGACCTCCTCGCGCAGCACTGGCAGGGCGGCGCGGGCCGGGAGAAGGTGCGCTCCGCCGTCGCCGCCCTGAAGGCCGCCACCCGAGGTGTTGCACTCCCAGATTAGAACCCAAACTCCTTGGCTCGGACCTCGCGGACGTCCTTTCGCTCGCGGATCAGCCTTTCCAGTGTCTCGGAGATGGGGTCGAGCTTCGGCTCGTCGTGGCTGATGGCGATGCCCTTGCGGATCGTCCCGTCGCCCTCGAAGTACAGCTCGACGAACTCGCCGTCCTTCACCGAGCCGTAGAACGTGGATTCGCCCACCAGCTCCGAATCGCCCCGCAGAATCATGTGCAGGTCGAGGAAGTCGGAGAAGAAGTAGGGGACCTGGTCGTAGGGAGTGTCGGCGCCCGCCATGTTGGCTCCGGCCGCTCGGCCCTGCCATCGCGCGTGGAGGTGGTGTTCGGCATGCCACTGCTTGCCGAGCACCACGTCGTCGAAGTGGGCCACGTCGCCGGCGGCCCAGACGTGTGGATCGCTGGTTTGGAGCTTGGAGTCCACGACGATGCCGCCGTCGGTCGCCACCTTCAGCCCCGCGGCGCTCGCCAACTCCGTGTTGAGTTCGGCACCGGTGCAGATCACGACGCACTGTGCGGACGTCGTGCCCGCGTCCGTGACCACCGCCTCGGCGCGGGACGTCCCGGCCACGCCGATCACGTGGTGTCCGAGCACAAAACGCGCGCCCTCGCGCTCGAAGCGCGTCTTGATGAACGATCCGGTGGTTTCGCTGGCGAAGAGGTGCCAGGGGTGTCCGCCTGCAGACACGATGGTGGTCTTGAGCCCGCGCCCAATGCAGGCGGCTGCCACCTCGATGCCGAGGTAGCCCGCGCCGACGACCACGACGTCCGGATGCCTGGGAAACACCTCGCGCAGGTTGCGCGCGTCGTCCAGGGTGCGGAGGTAGAAGACGCCGGGGAGTTCCGCGCCGGGCAGATCCGACCCGTGGGGTTTTGCGCCGGTGGCGAGGAGCGCCTTCTCGTAGGTCACGGTGTCGCCGTTCTCCAGCGTCGCAGTTCGCGCGGCGGGGTCGAGCCGCGTCGCGCGGACCCCCACCAGGAGGTCGATGTGGTTGTCGGGATAGAAGTTGTCGAACTTGCTGTAGGCGTCGTCGTCGGCGAACGTGTCCTTGGCCAAAGCCGACTTGGAGACGGGCGGCCGGTCGTACGGGGGGTGGTTCTCCCCGCACACGAGGAGGATCGAGCCTTCCTTGTCGTGGTCGCGGATCGTCTGCGCCGCGGAAACGCTGGCGACCCCGCCGCCGATGAGGAGGTACTTCGTGGTGTGGGAGCTCATTGGGACATTCTACGGCGGTCGGGGCCCTCGTGTTTTGTCCTGGGCGACCTTTGTCGCACGAAGTCCAAATCCGCCGGTTAGGAAGCCGGCGTTGGATTGCAAACCTACCGCTGGAACACCGAGACCACCAAGAGGATGAGCCCCGCGAGGACCACCAGCGCCACCAGCGCGACCCGCATGTGTCGGCGCGGATACCATCGCCCCTCGCGCATCTGCCGCGAGAGCATTTGAAGCGCCTCGTTCTCCGCGGCGTCAAGCCGCTCGCGCTCCTCGGGGGTCAATTGGCGCAATGCATCGTGGTCCACGGCTACGGAGGGCACGAGGCAGGTGAGCCTCGGGTTGCAAAAAAAAGGGCGAGAGCTTCCACCCTCGCCCCTTCGATTTCCGAGAAGCCCGACTTAGCGGGCGTAGAACTCGATGACCTGTTGCTCTTGGAAGAAGTTGGGGAAGTCTTCGCGCTCCGGCAGGGCGATGATCTTGCCGCTGAAGTTCACCACGTCGGCGTCCATGTACGCCGGGACCGGGGCGCCTTCGTAGTGGTTCATGCGGGCCATGCCGCGGCTGGCCTCGCGGTCGCGGACGCTGATCACGTCGCCGACCTTGAGCTGGTAGCTGGGCACGTTCACGAGCTTGCCGTTCACGAGGATGTGCTGGTGGGTGACCATCTGCCGCGCCTGGAAGATCGAGCGCGCGTAGCCGAGGCGCCACACCGCGGTCTGCAGCCGCAGCTCAAGAAGCCGCAGGAAGTTCAAGCTGTTGTTGCCGTGCATGCGCGCGGCCTTCTTGAACGTGTTGTGGAACTGCTTCTCCATCATGTGGTAGTAGCGGCGGATCACCTGCTTCGCCTGAAGCTGCTCCCCGTACTCCGACTGACGGCGCTGGTCGCGCATGTTCGGGCCGTGCTGGCCCGGCGGATACGGCCGTTTGGAGCTGGGGCACTTGGGTTTGCCCCAGATGTTGAAGCCGACGATGCGGCAGATATCTGTCTTTCTTCCCGTGTAGTTCGCCATAGATCGATCGTTTTGGAACCGAAAACCCGTCGCCGGCCGCGGAAAATGGCACGGACCTCCGGTCGCAAGAGTGGATTATACCGCGAGGGGCGTGTGTCGTCTATCGTTTGTCGTTTGTCGGGGAGAGGTCCGAACGATAAACGACAAACGACAAACGATCAACGATAATAGCTTTCATGCTCATCGCCGCCCTTGCCCTGGCAGACGCGCATCGGGGGGTTTCCCTCGTCGCGGTTCACGATCTCGCCGGCTTTCACGTCGTTTCAGAACGTGCGGGCGAGCGGGTCTTGGAATCCAAAGGGGTCGGGCCGGGATTCGATTGGAACGAACTCGTCGTCTCGTGGAACGCCGAGGATCGGGCGCGGACGGGGCTGGTCGTCGAGGTTCGGGCTCGCGGCGAGGGCTTCGAGTCGAAGTTCTACACGATGGCGCGATGGTCGGCGGATCGTGCGGAGCCGCGCGAGAGCGTCAAGGGTCAGAAGGACGCCGACGGGGACGTGGACACCGACACGCTGAAGCTGCGCCAGCCCGGGCGGGACGTGGACGTGCGCATCACCCTTCGCGCCGAGCCGCCGCGCGCCCAGCCGAAGATCGATCTCCTGACGCTCTGCTTCGCCGATCGACGGGCGTCGCCTCCGCCCTTGGAGCCCTTCAAAGAAGCCTGGGGGAAGGTCATCGAAGCGCCGCGACGGTCTCAGATGAGCTACCCGGGAGGAAACGTGCTGTGCAGCCCGACGGCGGTTTCCATGATCCTCGCGCACTGGGCGGAAGTGCTGGACAGGCCGATGCTCGACCGGGATGTGCCGGAGGTGCAGGCGGGGGTGTTCGATCCCAAATGGCCGGGGACGGGCAACTGGCCCTTCAACACGGCGTTCGCCGGTTCGCAGCCGGGCATGCGGGCGTACGTGGCGCGCCTCACGGACATCGCCGAACTGGAGGCGTGGACCGCGGCGGGGTTCCCCGTGGCGACCTCGGTGAGCTACGACTTGCTGCGGGGCAAGGGGAAGAAGGGATCCAACGACGGGCACCTCGTGGTGCTCGTCGGGTTCACCGAACAGGGCGATCCGGTGTTCAACGACCCCGGGAAGGGAACCGAGGTGCGCCAGACCTACCAGCGCGCGCATTTCGACGCCGCGTGGGCCTCGTCGGGTCGCACGGTGTACCTCATCTACCCCCGTTACATGGTGCCTCCCGACGACCCCTTCGGCCACTGGGTCCCTTAAGTCTTCGCGCGGCCCCCCCTCAGCGTCTCGGCGCCTCCGCGTGAGCCTTGGCGCTATCTGCGTGCCCCCTTGAAATGCGCCCTGCCCGAAACCAATAGTCCCGATATCCTAGCGTGCGCGCGTTCGAAGCGGGGATACTGCCTGCGGGGATGAAGAACAGGGTTTTATGGATCGTCGGTGTCCTGATGCTCGTCGTCTGCGGATTCGGCGGGGTCGCGTTCCAGAAGATGATGGCGGCTCGGGCCGAATCGAAGGACACTCTGGACAAGACCGCCAAGGTGACGCGCGGGGACTTGGAGGTGCGGGTCGTCGAGACCGGCACCATCGACGCGGTGAAGGCCGTCGAGGTCAAGAGCCGCGTGTCCGGCCGTCTCTCGCAGTTGTTGGTCGATGAGGGCGACCGCGTCGAGAAGGGTCAGTTGATCGCGGTGATCGACCCCAAGGAGACGAAGCTGCAAGTCGAGCGCGACTCCGCGTCGCTGTCAGGGGCCCAAAGCGCCGTCGAGCGGGCGGCGATCGACATCGCGCAGCGCCGCGTGACGGCGGCCGAGGATTTGAAGCAGGCCAAGGCCCGCGTCGCGCAGTTGGAGGCCGAGCTGGGCATTCAGCCGACGTTGACCAGCCAGGCGATCCAATCCGCGCAGACTGCGGTCAACACGGCGATCCAAGCGCGCGAACAGTTGCTGAAGACCACGCAGCCGCTGGACCGCACCAACGCCGAGACCGAGCTGAGCGAAGCGACTTCGGCCCTTCAGAACGCCCAAACCGAATTGGCGCGCCAGCAGGAGCTTCTGAAGCAGGGGTTCGTGGCGCAGCGGGCGGTGGAGGTGGCGAGGTTGGCACTCGATCAGGCGCAGTCGCGCGTGGCGCGGGCGAAGGACCGTCTCGGGCGTCTGGAAACGCAGCAGAAGATCGAGCTGCAGCAGGCCGACGAGCGCGTGAGGCAGACGCAAACCGATCTCGAGCGCGCCAAGGCGAACCGGATCCAGGACATGGTCAAGCGGAAGGAGTACGAGACCGCCGTGGCCTCGATGAAGAAGGCCGAGGCGGCCCTGATGGACGTCGACGCGCTCAAGAAATCGCGCCAGCAGCAGATGGCCACGGTACGGCAGCTCCAGAGCGTGGTCGGCGAGAGCCAGCGGCAGCTCGGTGAGACCGAGATCCGCGCCCCGATCAGCGGAGTCGTGACCAAGAAGATGGTGCAGGAGGGCGAGCTGGTCGCCAGCATCAGCGGGTTCAGCGCCGGCAGTCCGATCGTGCGCATCGAGGATCGCGGCCAGATGATGGTCAAGCTCGACGTGAACGAAATCGACACCGCCCGTCTCGCGTTGGGTATGCCCGCCAAGGTCGACATCGACGCCCTACCCAAGCTGCCGCTGGAAGGGACGGTGCACAAGATCGCTCCGGCCTCGAAGAATGCGGGGACCGCGGCCCAGGGCGGCGCCGAGACCGTGGTGAAGTACGAGGTGGAGATCTGGCTCTCCAGCACTTCGCCCGAAATCCGTTCGGGCATGTCGGCCAAGTGCACGATCATTCCCGAAGCGCGGAAGGGAGTGCTGCAACTGCCGGTGGAGTTTGTCGGTACGGACAGCAAGGGGCGCTTCGTCGAGTTCCCGCTCTCGAAGGCGGAGGAGCAGAAGAAGGATGCCAAGCCGCGTCGCGAGTACGTGCAGGTTGGGTTGAGCACGGGGTCGCGCATCGAGATCCTGTCCGGTCTCAAGGAAGGGGACGTGGTGGCCCGGCCCAAATACACGGGACCCGAGCGCAAGGGCATGATGCAGATGGGAGCCGACGACGGCGACAGCGGCGGTTCGGACGAGCAGAAGAAGGAAGAGGGCTCCGGCTCGTGAACCTCGGACAGTCGTTCCTGATCGCGCTCGGAATGCTTCGGCTGCACAAGCTGCGGGCGTTCCTGACGATGCTCGGCGTGATCATCGGCGTGATGAGCGTGACGATCATCGTCATGGTCTCGAACGGCTTCCAGCACTACCTTGACACCGAGTTCAAGAAGCTCGGGGCCGACACGATCATTTTGTTTTACGATCCGGGTCGGATGCGGCGCGGGCAAAGCGTGGGATTCCTCGAGGGATTGAAGAGCGAGGACATGAAGTTCATCCAAGATCGCGTCGCCGCGATCGACGTGATGTCGGGAATCCAGCAGGTGGGCGGCAAGAAGCTGCGCTACGAAGACCGCGAAATCTCGGACGTCACGATCTACGCGACGGACGAGAACTTCGCGGAGCTCAACCGGATGAACGTGGTCGAGGGGCGCCACTTGACGAAGGCCGACGTGGAGGACCGCGCGAACGTCGCGGTGATCGGCGAGGAGATTCGAGACCGGCTCTTTCCCGACAAGCAGTGGCGGGGCAAGATGATCCTCTCCGACGGGATCGCGCTCGAGGTCATCGGCGTGCTCGAGCGGATGGACATCATGGGCCAGACGACCGCCAAGCAGATGCTCGTACCGATCACGATGGCTCAGGACAAGTGGATCGGAGGGGACAACATCTCGTTCATCACCATGCGCCCCAAGGCGGGCATCAAGGTGGACGATGCGATGCAGGACGTCTGGGAAGCCTTGATGGTCCGTTCGGGCAACAAGCCCGTGTACCGGCTGGACTCTCGGGAGTCGATTCTGAAGGTGTTTGGCGGGGTGATCGGCGCGGCGGGAACGTTGCTGGCCGCGATCGCGGCGCTCTCGCTGCTGGTGGGCGGCATCGGCATCATGAACATCATGTTGGTGTCGGTCACCGAGCGCACGCGCGAGATCGGGTTGCGCAAGGCCGTGGGCGCGAAGCGCAACGCCGTGCTGATGCAGTTTCTGGTCGAGGCCGGCACGCTGAGTCTCGTGGGGGGATTGATCGGTATGGGCATCGCGTGGGGCTTGGGTCTGGTCGTGACGATTCTGACGGCCCAGCTCGAGTTTCCCAACCCGGGCGGGTTGGCCACGCCGTTCCCCATCACGGCGGGCATTCTCAGCGCCGCGTTCTCCGCGGTGATCGGGATGGTGTTCGGGCTCTACCCCGCGGTCAGCGCCGCCAAACTGGACCCGATCGTGGCTCTTCGCCACGAGTAGAGATCTGGTAGCGGAGGGCGGACTTGAACCGCCGACACCACGGGTATGAACCGTGTGCTACTTTCTTCCTCTCGATCAGAGCGACCTACATTCAAACAGACGAAACGGTGCCACCCGTTTGTTGTTGGAAAGTGCCGAACCGTTTGTTGAGTTTGTCGATAGGGACCAGTATTCTCGACCTTGGAGCGTGGCGAGTTGGCGATTGAGCGACACACATACGCGTGGGACGAAAATGACCTTGACAGGCTCAATACGGACCTTCGCCAGTGGCAAGATGCTGGCTCAGCTCTGTACGAGTCCGCACTGGCAACACGGACCATCGAAGTAAGGGACGATGGTAGTTGTGTGGGATATCTTGGGACCGAATGGGTGAGGTCACTTACGACAGAGTCGAACATCAGGCGCACCCAAAGGGTCGCAGGAATGCTCTTTGCGATGGCCGTTGAGTGCTGGCTGAAGTGTTTGATTCTGGCTGCAACGCCTGTCGATGAGAGAGTTGCCAGATCCAAACAGAAGGGCTTTCGCACTCACAACTTGGCTTCACTTGCCCGCGAGTCTGGGGTGGATGGTCACTTGTCGGACCACGCGAGGGACTACCTCGATCTGCTGACGAGCCTCATCGTCGGTATGGGGCGGTTCCCAGGACCTGACAAACCTCACCACCTTATCCCCTGGTGGGACCAGAGCGTTGATGAGGGGAGTTGGAAGGAGATCCAAGAGGGCATTGCCCGCCGCCGAGACTCTCTCATCGAGTTTCTCTAGAACTGACTCCGATGCTTATCGGTTCTCAGCGAAAGTTCTGCCCCAGGAGCCCTTCAATCCCCTTGGAGGGCACCGAGCCGTTTCAGCGAGCCATAGCCGTGCCTGAGCGTAGCGAAGGTGAATATTGCCCGAAGGGCTCATTCAGGCGGCCATGGCTGTGTTGAAACTGGCTTGGGAGGGATCTGGGGGATTGAAGGCTGGGGCAGGGCTGAAGCGGATGGAAATGGCTGTTGGCTTCTCCAGTCTGAGAGAGGAGGAACTCAGCGTATGATGTGTTTGTGAGAACTCGAGAGCCACAGTGGTTCTGGCTTGGTCCTGTCCTGGGCCTGATCGCGTGCTGGGTTCGATGGCTACTTTGTGCGGATCCAGTCCACATGCACAGTCCCGGCGCCTACACTGCCTTCAAGTATGCAGATGAGCGTGTCATGCCTGTGTACTGGACGCTTGAAGCCATCGGGCTCATAATCCTAATCATCTTTGGACGCCATCAAGACGCTGTGCCAGCGTGGATTCTCTATGGCTTCCTTTTGATGATTGGTTTAGCCTTCATTCAACCAATCTTCTACGTCTAGGGATGAGTTGGGGATGACCTGGAGCGGATTACCAAAAGCCAACTCACTTCTCTATACAGATACACATTTCTGGAAAACAGGAAGGGAAAGAGGGGTGATTTGGGTTCAGCAAGCATCTCTTTGAGGCGCCAGAGGAGATTATCTGATCGAATGGTGAAGCATGGCCCTCCGTGCAGAATGAAAGAGCACTCAGCTTAGGGTGTTTCGCAGCGGTCATGCTATGCTCTCACTATGAGGAGCCTCTTGAGGACCACCGGGGCCTTGATCGCGATTGGGACGGTGTGTCTGGGCTCAGCACAGGCATTTCCTGACACTCCTGAAAACCACGGTTCATACCAGGCAATCCGTCAAATGCTGAACTCGGGCATGCTTAGGGGTTGGCAGCCAATGCGTATGCGCCCAGGTACTCGGGTGCAGTTCGCTGTTGCTGTACATGCTTCATATCGGAATGTGATGCTCAACCCGGACCAAACGGTGGGGAAGGCTGAGGCCCTCCATGCTCTGGTGCTACTCGCCACAGCATTTGACAGAGACCTTCGGGCCATGGGAGTTGATGCCACCGCTTTGCGGTTGGACGTAAGCCGGCTGGCAACCGACCCTGTCCAAGGGAAACGAAGCCCCCATTCCTACACTCGAGTCCGAACATCGGAAATCAAGGCTCTAGATGGAATCTTGCTTCAACTGAAGCGGGTGAACCCTCCGGTTAGCATCGACTCCCCGGAGTATGGTCGTCTGGAGTTGGGAGGAGAGGTTTGGTTGGCGCAGGCGATCCCAGCAACTGTAGCGGCGATACAGTGTGTGGCGGAGTGGGTGGATCTTCTCGAAGTTGCCAACTCTCAATGGATTGTATTCGATCATTCGTGGGTTCTACCAAAAGAAGAAGTCCTGATCCGGATGCAGACAGCCCAAAATCTCCTAGCCCCAATCCAGTCGCTCCGCCTGCTCTTGCGCGACCTTGAAGTGGATGCCAAGAAGGTGGGTGTTCCGACACGGGTTCTTGCTGAGACATTGGATTCGCTTGTTGTGCGGTTATCCAAACGCTAGGGAGTGGCTGGTCCCATTTCTCCAGCCACCCCCCTATGCTGCCGGTCAGAGCAGATAATCCAGGATCTCAGCTGAGGCTTGATGGATCTGAGCCATCGAGTCATGTAGCGCCTGGGCATCGCCATTGTAGAGCCGGATGTAATCAGCACAGGCTGTATTGGTCTCAAGCCCTACAGCATTGCAGACCACGAATGAGACGGCCTCAGCCTCCAACTCTCTCGTTCTGATGTCTGGCTTCCTGTCACCACGGTGGAGCAGTTCGTGAGCAATCTCATGGACCAGCACCCCGAACTCCTCGGCTGAGGAGAGACTGTCGAGGATCTGGATGTGACTCCCCTTGGAGACGCCTTTGGCACCGTTGAGATTGGGAACCAACTCCACCTTGATCATGGAGTCAATGGCAAAGAGTTTGAGCTGATCGAGAGCCCACATGGGATCTCCTTCAACTGTTGCAAACTCTGGGAGGTCCTCACCTTCAGTCTGGGAGATGTCGAAGACAAAGCCTCCTATGAACCCGATGGAGCACTCTTCAGGTTCCTCGACCAGAGGCTCCTGATCCCGTCTTCGATACTTGACTGGAATGAGGATCGAGATTCCTTTCTCACCCTTCTTCACCCACCGACCAAGCTGCTTCCAGGTTCCAAAGCCGGCAACGTGGGTGGCATCTGGTCGTTGGGAGACGATGAGAAGGGTGTTGTGGAGTGAGTAGCGATGGAATCTGCCCATCGCCTTGAGGTAGCGGTTGAGGGTGGCCGAGTTGCCAGCCTCAAGATCGGCAGCGAGTTGAACCAAGGCCCGATCGGCCACGGTCTTGATTTGCTCTTTGAGCATTGGTTTCTCC